>NZ_JBFRTR010000135.1:0-10244 GCF_041474215.1 Vibrio sp. 10N.222.52.C12 | reverse complement strand
AGCGGGCGTTTTTGTTTGTGTTCTTATGATTTGTTTTATTATTTGAAGCTGAGTGAGAGTTACTCGACGTCTTCTTCCTCGACATCCAAATCGAGTTCTACATCTAGAGGTTCGGCAGAAAGAATGATGCCAGTGTTGTCTGCGTAGAGGTAATCTTCAGGTAAGAAGGTCACGCTGCCAAAGTTCACTGGAACGTCTAATTCACCGACACCTTCTTGGCTCGCACCAACAGGGATAGAAGCCAAGGCTTGGATACCTAGGTTCATGTCTTCAAGCTCATCGACTTCACGAACGCACCCGTAAACCACAATCCCTTCCCACTCATTGTCTTCGGCAAGTAGGGCTATCTCAGCATCGATCAGCGCTTTACGTAGTGAGCCGCCCCCATCGATTAACAACACACGCCCCAGACCGTCTTGCTCTAGTACAGAGCGAATCAAAGCGTTGTCTTCAAAACACTTTAATGTAGTGATCTGTCCTGCGAAGGATGCACGTCCACCGAAGTTGCTGAACATTGGCTCCACGACATCAACTTGATCCAAATATATGTCGCACAGTGCTGAAGTGTTGTATTCCATTAGTATACCTTTTGAACAATGAGCTTACTTTGAGTATATCGGCGCTTGATCCCTTTGCAATGATTAGTCTCATTTAACTCAATAGAGTTTGAGCTACGACAACCCCTGCAAACAATAGGTTAGTGACCAGTGAGCATTTCACAATCACTGGCATCATTGGTGCAATCTGCGCTGGTTTTTCGGTTTCCCAAACGGCCTTGCCATGCTTGTAAACAATAATAATGCTCAGCAAAAACGGCAGGCTGATCCAGACCGGTTTTTCTTGAATCAGTAGGTAGATAGCGAAAGAAGCAAGGGCGAGACCAAGCAGTGCAAAATGATAGTGCTTGGCTTTGCGTTGCCCTAGGCGAACCGCCATGGTGCGCTTACCACATTCGCTGTCGTTCTCTATATCACGCATGTTGTTGATGTTGAGTACCGCAACCGCCATTAATCCACAGCCTAAGGCTGGAAGAAATAGGCTTGGCTCAACATGACCAGTGTGTAGGAAGTATGTGCCTGAAACGCCTAACAAACCGAAGAAGATAAATACCGATAAGTCGCCAAGGCCAATATAACCATAGGGTTTATTGCCCACGGTGTAAGCGATGGCAGCCATTATGGCTAATACGCCTAACGCAATGAAAGATAAGATACTCTCAATCGAGGTTAAGGCATGAAAAATAAGAATCAGCCCAGCGAGCATGGTAAACACGATGTTGAGGATGATCGCTTGCTTCATGGTTTTCGCGGTCACCGCTCCAGATTGCATTGCACGTGTTGGCCCCAGACGGTTTTCGTTGTCTGTGCCTTTTACTGCGTCACCATAGTCATTGGCTAGGTTCGATAAAATTTGTAATAAGGTGGCAGTTAAAAAAGCCAGTAGGGCTATTGATAGAGAAAACTGACCGCCGGCGAACGCTAAACTACTTCCTGTAAGAATAGAGACGAGTGCGAGAGGCAGAGTTTTTGGTCGTGCGGCATCAAGCCAAATCAGTAGAGATTGTTTCATCGTAGGTCTATTTCTTTGTAAGTCTTCGTTTCAAACTGTGATTTGAGTATACGCCCATTTTTCGGGTAATAAAAAGCCCACTCGAAAGTGGGCCTTGAATTCGTATATTAGCTGCTATTTCTTTGAGATAGAGCAATAAGTTGGAGTTTTGTGTGCTACAGGATGAAGCGACTTAGGTCTTCGTCTTCTACGAGCTCGCCAAGCTTAGATATTACATAAGCTTCATCAATCAGCAATTTACTGCCTGCTCGGTCTGTTGCGTCAAATGAAATCTCATCCATTAGACGCTCCATCACTGTGTGTAGACGACGCGCACCGATGTTCTCAGTGGTTTCGTTTACGCGCCATGCTGCGTCCGCAATCTGGTTGATGCCATCTTCAGTGAACTCAATGTTGACATCTTCTGTTTTCATTAGGGCAATGTATTGCTCTGTTAGAGATGCTTTTGGCTCAGTTAGGATGCGTTTGAAGTCATGTGCTGATAGTGCTTCAAGTTCTACGCGGATTGGTAGACGACCTTGTAGCTCAGGGATCAGGTCAGATGGCTTAGCCACTTGGAATGCGCCTGATGTGATAAACAAGATGTGGTCAGTTTTAACCATACCGTGCTTGGTTGATACTGTGCTGCCTTCGATAAGAGGCAGTAGGTCACGCTGAACACCTTCGCGAGATACATCTGGGCCTGAACTGTCGCCACGCTTACAGATTTTGTCGATCTCATCGATGAATACGATGCCGTTGTTTTCAGCGTTGAAGATCGCGTTCTCTTTCAGCTCTTCTTGGTTCACAAGCTTCGCAGCTTCTTCTTCCGTCAGTGCTTTGAATGCGTCTTTGATTTTCATCTTACGCTTTTTCTTGGTGTCGCCCGCTAGGTTTTGGAACATGCCTTGCAGCTGGTTTGTCATCTCTTCCATGCCTGGAGGTGACATGATTTCAACGCCCATTTGCGGTGCGGCTACATCAACTTCAATCTCTTTGTCATCTAGCTTACCTTCACGCAGTTTCTTGCGGAAAATCTGACGAGTGTTTGAAGAGGTTGTGTCTTCAGTTGATTGCTCGTTCTGACCCCAAGCATCACGCGCTGGTGGTAGAAGGGCATCAAGAATGCGTTCTTCAGCTTGTTCTTCAGCGCGGTATTGTACTTTTTCCATCGCTTGTTGGTGCGTCATCTTGATCGCAACGTCCGTTAGATCACGGATGATGGTTTCAACTTCTTTACCAACGTAACCCACTTCGGTGAACTTAGTCGCTTCTACCTTGATGAAAGGCGCGTTTGCTAATTTCGCTAGGCGGCGAGCGATTTCAGTTTTACCTACACCCGTTGGGCCAATCATCAGGATGTTTTTTGGCGATACTTCAACACGTAGGCTTTCTTCAAGCTGCATACGCCGCCAGCGGTTACGAAGAGCGATAGCCACTGAGCGCTTAGCGTTGTCTTGGCCGATAATGTGGCGATTGAGTTCGTGAACAATTTCGCGAGGAGTCATCTCAGACATGGTTTTTCCTTAATTCTTTAATCACTGTTGAATACAACGTTATTGATGGAAGCGGTCGTTACTCTGGCTTTGGCAGCTCAACGGTGCTTTCTAGTTCTTCAATAGTGTGGTGATGGTTGGTGAAGACACAGATATCGCCGGCAATGTTCAGCGACTTTTCTGCGATTTCACGCGCATCTAAATCAGTATTTTCTAATAGTGCAGTAGCTGCTGCTTGAGCGAAGTTACCGCCCGAACCGATCGCAATCAGATCATTCTCAGGTTGAACTACGTCACCGTTACCAGTGATGATCAGTGAAGCGGTCTCATCCGCTACTGCAAGCAATGCTTCTAACTTACGTAGAGCACGGTCGCTACGCCAATCCTTCGCTAGCTCAACGGCAGCTTTGGTCAGGTGGCCTTGGTGCATTTGTAGCTTGCTTTCAAATTTTTCGAATAGCGTGAAAGCATCAGCGGTACCGCCAGCAAAACCTGCCAGTACTTTGTTGTTGTATAGGCGACGTACTTTACGGGCATTGCCCTTCATTACAGTATTGCCTAGAGATACTTGTCCATCACCCGCGATGACGACTTTATTATTACGACGTACAGATACAATGGTAGTCACGAGTAGGGCCTCTTAATATTTCTTATCTTTGGGTATAAAAAGTATATGAGGATGGTGCTCGGATAATTCAAGGAAGGGCGAGTGATGTCGCGCAACTTATCGGCGGAAGTTGTAAGGAAAACTGACTAAAGGGAGTAAATAAAAGAAAACCTCCACAATGGGAGGCTTTCGGAGTTTGTTTTTCGGCTTTTGCTAAGATTAAGACTACGACTATCGCTAAATCTAATCGGTGTCTTTCCAAATAGCGCAAGGTTCGATTTTCGCCCGTTGCAGCTTATGGCGATCGCGTTCTGCGTCACGCTTCAACTTGTATGGCCCTAAAACCACACGGTACCAGCTACTGCCATCTTTCTTGCGGATCTCACTTGAGATACCTTGGAAGGCAATATCCAACTTACGTGCTTCTGCCTGCGACGAGGTTTTGTAAGCGCCACACTGCATGATGTAAGGGATCTTAGAGATCTGTTGCTCTTTGGCTTTTACTTCAATCTCGCGGCTTGGCAGCGTTTCAACGTAGTCCCACTTCTCTTCAGGAGGCGGCGGAATCACTTTCGCTGGCTTAGGTTTTGGTTTGGTTGCCACAGGCGTTGGTGCAGGCGGCTCAGGATCATTACTCAATAGGTAAAGTCCGTAACCAAAACCACCGGCAAGGAGGATCGCCAAAAGACCACTGCGCCAAGGTTTACGGCGAGGGGCTTGTTTTTTGGTCGGTTTTTTCGTGCCACGACCGCGCTTTACATAATCTCTATTAGCCACAAGACAATTCAATAGTTGCTGATTCTGCCCTCATGGTAATCCAGATTGCGCGAGGATAATAGTGCAGAAATGGAAGCGGCACATCAAAATGTGCCGCAGATTTATAAGGGTATTTCTAAGGGTTATATTCGAGGTGGCGCTGTACTGCCTCGAACCACTAATTTAGCTTCAAGCAGACGCGAACCTGCTTGCACATCGTTGCCTTTTAATAGATCAAGCATCATCAACATCGCTTGGCGTCCAATCTCATAACGAGGCTGAGAAATGGTGGTTAGCGGTGGATCGCAGTATTGAGCGAATTGGATGTCATCGAAGCCGACAATCGATAGGTCTTGAGGAACGCGCAAGCCCAGCTTCTTCGTTTCTTGAATCGCACCAATCGCCATCGCATCGTTGTGACAGAAGATAGCTGTAGGTTGTTCAGGAAGTGCCAGTAATTGACGAACCGCTTGAGCGCCCGCTTCAAAGGTGAAGTCACCGACCGTGCTATAGGCTGGATTCATTGAGACTCCGGCGCGACGCAGCGCTTGCTGGTAGCCTTGTTGGCGGAACTTACACAGTGTTGCCGATACTGGTCCTGAAATTTGAGCAATACGCTTATGACCTAACTGAGCTAGGTAGTTCACCGCTTCAAAGGCAGAGGTCAGGTTATCGATGTGTACCGTAGGCAGTTCAAGCTCAGGGGCAAACTCACACGCCATTACCATCGGCGGTAAATTCTTTTGTTCAGGTTTGCTGACATCAAACGGATGGTCAGTACCCAGCAGCAACATGCCGTCGGCTTGTTTGGTGAAAACTAAGTTAACAAACGAAGACTCGCGCTTCTTTTGCTGGCCGCTATCACCCAGTAGAACAAGGTAATCATTTTCTACTGCGGCATCTTCGATACCACGAATGATCTCGGCGAAATAAGGGTCACAGATATCAGGAACAATAGTGATGATGGTTTTTGATTCGTTGCGACGTAAGTTTCTAGCTAATGTATTGGGTGAGTATCCAGCTTCAAGTACTGCTGTTTCCACTCGTTTGCGAGTCGAAACTGAGACTTTCTCAGGGTTCATCAATGCACGTGATACCGTGGCTGTTGAGACGCCTGCTAGCTGGGCAACATCCTTCATTGTCGCCATAAATTAAACCCTCTTTTAAGTTCCTTTGCCGCCTAAGCATCTAAGGCGTGAATAATAAATGTAATCGAATAGATATTATGAAAGTGTTGCTAACACTTTTTTTATTGCAATATTTTATTCGTTTAATCCGTGTAAAGTTACGGCTAGATTAACAAAAATCACATGACTAGTGTGAAGTTGCTCACGAGAAATATGAAATATTTGTGAACAAACTTATCATTAGTTTTAACCCAAGTGGGTTTAACTCAAATCTTGCGGCTCAATATCGAGTGACCAGCGAACTTTTTTCGCAGCAGGTAACATATTGATGGCCGGCTTGGCACTCATCAATAGCTTCTGCATTAACGAGCGCGTCTGAGTTTGTAAGATTAACTGCCAGCGCGATTTGCCCGCTCGTTTTGCTAACGGAGCCGGGGTTGGCCCTAACACCATGCAATATTGGTCAAACAGAGGGTGCGATTCCAATGTGTGACGAACCTGACGCAAGAACTCTTCCACCAAGCGAGTGTCATTGGCTTCTGCTCTAAACAGCGTCATAAAGGTATAGGGCGGTAACATTGCTTGCTTACGCTCTGCCAGTGCCGTCTGAGCAAAGTGGTTATAGTCTTTGTGTAGCAAGGCTTGCAACAACCCATGTTCTGGGTGGTGAGTCTGTAAGATCACTTCACCGGGTTTGCTTGCTCGTCCTGCGCGTCCCGCTACTTGGATGAATAGCTGGGCAAGACGTTCAGACGCTCGGAAGTCACTGCTATATAAAGAGCCATCCACATCCAATAACGCCACAAGTGTCACGTCAGGGAAATGGTGACCCTTAGCAAGCATCTGCGTGCCGATAAGAATTTGGAATTCACCCTTACGAATCGACTCGAGTGCGCTTTCTAAGCTGCCTTTACGGCGGGTGCTGTCGCGGTCAATACGAATGGTTTTGTATTCAGGGAATAGTTGACCAAGTTGAGCTTCTAACTGCTCGGTCCCGACACCCACTGTCACTAAGTTTGCAGACCCACAGCCTTGGCAATTGTGCACGATATGCTGCTGAGAACCACAGTGGTGGCAGCGCATCTCATTGCTGTATTGGTGATAGGTGTAGTAAGCATCGCAACGTTTACACTCGGCTGTCCAACCACAATCGTGACACATTAATGCCGGAGAAAACCCTCGACGATTGAGGAACAGCATCACTTGGTTGCCAGCTTTGAGGTGTCTTTGCATCTCTGCAATTAACGACGCAGACAAACCACTTTCTAGATATTCACCTTTAACATCCAACACCTTATTGGTGGTCGGCAGTGCGACACCTGCACGTGAAGTCAGGGTGAGATAACTGTATTTACCTATTTGAGCGTTGTGCAGTGTTTCAAATGCTGGAGTTGCAGAGCCTAACACAACCGGGATCTGCGCTTTGTGCGCACGCATGATCGCCACATCACGAGCGTGGTAGCGCAGGCTATCTTGCTGTTTATAAGACGCGTCGTGTTCTTCATCGACAATGATAATACCTAGGTCAGCAAATGGCGTGAACAGAGCTGAACGGGTACCAATCACGATGCCTGCTATTTTATCGCGCGCCGATAACCACGCATTCAGGCGTTCTGAATCGTTTAAACCTGAGTGGATAACCTCAACAGGCACATTAAAGCGTCGCTTAAAGCGGTTAATCGTTTGAGGAGTGAGACCAATCTCGGGCACGAGCACTAACGCTTGTTTACCTTGATCGAGAATCGGCTTAATCATATTCAGGTAAACCTCGGTCTTACCTGAGCCAGTAACGCCCTCTAACAGGAAACAACCAAAGTCGGTTTGGCTATTTACGGTCGCAATCGCGATGGCTTGTTCGGCATTGAGCTTAGGTTTGTCTTGGTCATTCTCAAGTTCAACTGGCCATGGCTGACGTTTTGGCTTTTTCTCTACTGATTCAATCCAGCCTTTCTCTTCTAGCGTTTTGAGTACGGCACTGCCAACTTCTTCATCAATGAACTCTTGATGAGGAACCGGACCGTGCTCAAGCATGTGCATCACTTTGGCTTGCTTGACCGCGCGACCAAAACCTTGCATCAGTTGGTCTTTGCCTGATGGTGTTAACTGCCACTCAACCAGCGTCGCGAAGTCGGCGGCTTTGCCTTTTCTTAGAGCGCTCGGAAGGGCGTTAGCAAAGGTTTCGCCAAGGGGGTACTGATAAAACTGACTGCACCACATTAACAGTGAATAGACAGATTCCGGCCAAACGGGTTGGTTGTCTAATAAGGCTTTAATGGGCTTGAGCTTATCTAGCTCGAATTCTGATTCGTTAACCAGAGCCGTGACAATCCCAGTTAAGGTTTGTCGTCCAAAAGGCACAGAGACGCGACCACCAATAATCGGGAATAGGTGGTTTGGAATCTTGTAATCGAACTGCTTGTCGAGTGGAACAGGCAGTGCCACGCGGGCAATCATTGGACGCATAAAGGGACGGCTTTATCTGAGTTGACGAGAGCGAACAGTCTAAAGGATAAGGCGGTTAAATTCGAGAAGCAGTTTGGATGAAGGCGGCGAGTTAGCGTATACCGACAACGACAGCCCGAAATCTCAGGCCGATAAAGGAAATAAAGAGAGAATTGGTGAAAAATGTATCAAATCGGTTGATCCTGCTTTATAGATTCATTACTATACTGCGCCTTAAAGGTATGGCTTCATCACTCTTTTGTGTCGATGCGGTGTCTTTATTTCTTTTTTTAAACTACGTGTGGTGTGCGGCTTAGAATCGTATAGCGACACGGCCTACTTGAGGTTATCCCATGAAAGCTGGAATCCACCCAGAATACAAAGCAGTTACTGCAACTTGTTCTTGCGGCAACACATTTGAGTTCAACTCAACGCTAGCAAAAGAATCAATCCACCTAGACGTATGTGACAAATGTCACCCGTTCTACACTGGTAAGCAACGTATCGTAGATACTGGCGGCCGTGTTGATCGCTTCAACAAGCGTTTCGGTGCTCTTTCTAGCAAGAAGTAATTCTCGCTATTTAGACATGAAAAAGGACACTTCGGTGTCCTTTTTTGTTGCCTGTAATTTGAGAAAGCACTGACTTCTATTCAAGCATCACTCTCACCCAACGATAAGTTGCCTCTCTATTCTATTTCAGGGCAATTCCTTGCGTATCTCTCTTCACCAAAATTCAGCACGAAACTTCAACAAGCGATAGTAATTTCAACTGCTCACTGGTCTTATTAGTAGTGAAATCTCGTTTTTTAATGAGACAGAGGCTTCAACCACCTAGGAACTTTGAAGTACATCCATTAACATGAACAAGATCCCCCAAATAATAATATCCTAGGAACCTACACCTATGTCTGAAGACAGCAGCCAAGCTCAATCCTCTCAAGAATTATCACCTCAAGAACAATTCCGTCAGCAAGCTCTTGATTACCATGAGTTCCCAATTCCAGGCAAAATTGCCGTAGAACTGACGAAGCCTGCAAACTCTGCAGAAGACCTAGCACTTGCATACAGCCCAGGCGTGGCTGAGCCTGTTCGCGAGATCGCACAGAACGTTGATAACGTTTATAAGTACACAGGTAAAGGCAACATGGTTGCAGTTATCTCTAACGGTACAGCGATTCTTGGCCTAGGTAACCTTGGCCCTATTGCTTCTAAACCTGTTATGGAAGGCAAAGCGCTCCTGTTTAAGCGTTTTGCTGGTTTAGATTCTATCGATATTGAAGTAAAACACCGCACAATCGATGAGTTCGTTGATACAGTTGCGAATATCGCAGATACATTCGGCGGTATTAACCTGGAAGACATCAAAGCACCAGACTGTTTTGAGATTGAACGTCGCCTGATTGAACGTTGTGATGTTCCGGTATTCCACGATGACCAACACGGTACTGCGATTGTAACGGCAGCGGGTATGCTGAATGCGATCGAGCTTCAAGGTAAGAAACTTGAAGAGTGTAAGATCGTTTGTTTAGGTGCTGGCGCAGCGGCGGTTGCTTGTATGGAACTACTGATTAAGTGTGGCGCTCAGCGTGAAAAAATCTACATGCTTGACCGTAAAGGTGTGATCCATACTCGTCGTGATGACCTAAACGAATACAAAGAGCTGTTCGCAAATAACACTGATAAGCGTACGCTTGAAGATGTTATCGAAGGCGCTGACCTGTTCTTGGGTGTATCGGGGCCGAATCTACTGCCTGCTGAAGCACTAACGCTGATGGCTGATAAGCCTGTTGTGTTTGCATGTTCAAACCCAGATCCAGAGATCAAGCCTGAGCTTGCACACGAAGTTCGTTCTGACCTAATCATGGGTACAGGCCGCAGTGATTACCCTAACCAAGTAAACAACGTACTTTGTTTCCCATTCATTTTCCGTGGTGCACTAGACGTGCGTGCGAGCGAAATTAATGACGAAATGAAGCTAGCGGCGGTTAAAGCGATTCGTGAACTGGCGAAAGAAGAAGTTCCAGCTGAAGTACTAGCAGCTGCGGGCGAGACTGCACTGGAGTTCGGTAAGGGTTACATCATTCCTAAGCCAATGGACCCACGTCTACTTCCTCGCGTAGCACGAGCAGTTGCGGAAGCGGCTGTTGAATCTGGCGTAGCTCGTATCGAGATGCCTGCTAACTATATGGCTTAATAGCTGTTGCTCTATTGAGCCAAAAAGAATAATAAAAAACCGACTCATCTGGAGTCTAATGCCGTTCACTTA
>NZ_JBFRTR010000134.1:0-16314 GCF_041474215.1 Vibrio sp. 10N.222.52.C12 | reverse complement strand
CTACAAAAGTACTTATTGAAGAATATCTAAGAGAAATTAGAAAAACTATAAAATTAGAAGGCTGGGACTTCGTTAATTTATCAAAAAGTGCTCAATCCTACCAAAACGACAAAGTAAATATATTAATATTGACTCCAGAGCGATTTAATAATTTGGTCTATGCTGATATTGAATTATCAATTGATGTGTTAATTGTTGATGAGGCCCACAAACTTGGAGATGATGATGAACGTTCTATAACAGCTTTTAAAGTTATTCGAGAAGTTAGAAAAAGGCTGCCTGATTGCAAAGTTATATTTAGCTCCCCCGTTATAAGTAACCCTTCTGTATTTTTAGAATCGTTTGGACTTGATGGTCAAAATTCGATTGAAGCGATAGAAGGTCCCGTTACACAAAATTTGTTTTTTGTAGACCTTGTTAATAAAACTAGCCAGTTCTATAACGAGGTGAATAAGAAATTTCAGAACCATACGGATTCTTTGGAATTTGATGATATGTTTATTTTTATTAGAAGCATTACATCTACTTCCAATTCTTCCCTAATTTACTGTACTTCAAAATCTGGATCTGTGAATGATGCGGTATCTTTTTCTGAAAATCTACCAGTGTTAACAAATCCTAGTTTAGTTGCTGCATCTAAAAATATAAAAGAATTGGTCCATGATGAGTATTTTCTTTCTGACTTATTACTTAAAGGGGTAGCATTTCACAATGCAGACCTGCCAAAAAGTGTGCGAAGTATAATCGAAAGACTTTATCAATCTCGTGATATTTCTTACTTATTTTGTACGTCTACATTGTTAGAAGGAGTTAATTTACCTACGGGAAACCTATTCTTAAGATCATTTAAAACTAAAAGTAATATTACCAACAAAAATAAATTAGATTTTTGGAATTTAGCGGGAAGAGCTGGAAGGTATACGAAAGAGTTGGATGGTAATATTTTTTGTATCCGAGATGCTTCTACTAGTTGGAGCAACATCTCGGATCTTGTTGCCAATAAGAATGACGTTAAGGCAGATACATCGGCATTAAAGCGCTTCGAGCGAGGTCAGAAAATTATTAATGTCCTTAAGAACGGTGCATTAAATGATCAGAAGCAAGAGCGAATAATGGACCAAATTTCAAATATGGTTCTATCAGATTATATAGATAATAAGCAAACTAATCAGTCATCTCGCTTGATTAATCTGGTTCCTAAAAAATTTCATCGTAGATTACTTAAAGCTTTAGAAGATAAATTTAGAGATAGCGGGATAAGTGAAATACCAAATCAGCTGTTTTCTATTGGACACAATATTTCTATAGAACGTCATATCAATGTTATTTCTGACATAAAAGAACAACCATTAATTTTGAGTTCATTAAACGGTGCAGATACTTACCCATTATTCAAAAGAGTTTGCCAAGTTTATAAGTTAAAGTTTACAAATGCACAAATTGACCGTCTTTACCGTATTTCCCAACAATGGGTTCATGGGTTTCCATTAAAAGCAATTATTAATAACTCTTTAGAGGTTAGCTCAACTGTAATTGTTGGACCTGGTGGACCAGTTGAGGAGTTCGATAGGTCAAATAAGGCTCATGTGAACGCTATAATAAATGGTGTCATATCTTCTATAGAGAATGATATAGGTTATAAGCTAGAGTTGTATATAAATAATTACTATCAGCATTTAGTAAGTGCTTTAGGGGGCGAGCATGCTGGTATTAATCTTTCAACCTATCTAGAACTAGGTACTAATGATAAGTATGAAATTGCATTACAAAATTACGGATTTAGCAGATCTGTTGCTTCAGAGTTAAATAAGTTTCACAAAGATTTCATTAAGTTTAATGAAGACAACGTTGTTACGTCCATCGATATAGCTAATATTTTGGCGAAACTAGATAAGAACAGTATCGCTTTTTTAGAAATGAGTCATCTATAAATTAACTCAATGGAATTAGTGCTAACTAGCCTTCTCTAGGTCATACTTTCTAACGATGCATCAGTTTAATCTTTTGTTACTTAACAAAAGATTAAACTACTTCGAATGGTTACAGGGAGTCATTATGAAGGAGTTAGATATAAACTCACTTTTTCTTAAGACGGTATCCAACTTCACTATCCATACGCTTCCAAAGAAGCTTATCGCCTTCTTTCAATTCAAGTGAAATCAAGATCTCTTCAGGTAACTCGATGAAGCTCTCTCCATCATGATTTTCTGTTACTTCAACGACAAACTCTTTCGACATGTGACCATCCTCATACACAACGTGACTTAAATAATAGTTGATGTGTCCAAGTAAGGCTATGAACTTTGGTGTTTTAGTTTTCAACCTGTTGTAATTGTTTGGTTAAATGTCAAATCGCAGTTCATTTTTCAAACGTATGGATATTCTGGTTTTTACTGTATTTAAGTCGTGACAGTGCTCTTTCTATCTGATTATGCTTATTGCTATTCTTTGGCATAGCTTCATTTCGACTTAAACGCGATTTTAGCTGTGCTTTCAACTTTGAATCAGACGCTATAAGCTCAAAAGCTCGACCAAGTTCGAGATAGCTGTCTCGCTGTCTTTCTGCCAGCTTTCCAGCATGTTCAAGCGATGTTCCAAGTTCTTGATTTGCTGTCGAGTGGATACGGAGATTTCGTTTGATGCTGCCGATAGCCCCTTCAAGCTCTCTACAGAGGCTAGATATTCTTTCTGAATGATCTGATTGGTTTGAATAATGTCGTTCAATATCGTCTTGCGTTCCTGCTGGTACTCTTCTTGAATTTGCTTGATCATTTGTAGGTAGTACTCGTTTTGCGTTTTTACCAATGTCAGAAATTGTTCGTTCGAAGTCTGCTGCTCTTTGGTTAAGGTGGTCAACTCTGACGCTAATTGCTTCTCGATGTGATTCATACTTTCGTTCTTTTAATAGTGTGTCCGTTAGTTCTTGAATAATTTTCAATTGCTTTTGGTTTTGTGATGTTTGCGCCTCAAGGGCAATCTGCGCAGCCGCAGCCTTCCTTCGCTCTAACTGTATGAGCATGTCGTATCCCGTTAGGTTTTCATTAAAGTCAGGCATAACAGGTAAGCTAGGACTTGACTGAGAGGCATAAATGGCAGGAGCTTTCATCCAATGAGAGTTCTGAGGTAAATAATGAGCTACTGTCACGTTTAGATCAGACTGACTGTCATTTAACTTATAACGACTCTGGTTGTAGTTCGCTCGTTTTGCTATCACAATATCAAGCATGCTTTTAAGCTCAGTTAGGCGCAGCGCTTTGTTTTGCCGTGGCTCTGCCGATTGAGTTAATGACTCTTTTGAAGTGAACTGGTCTGTAAACGCAAATCCTTTCAATCGTAGATTCTTTCGATCTTTAAAATGCAAACGTAGAAAATTTTTAGATTCACTGACATGAGTAACGTCAGAGGCTTGTTTAAACTTATCGCTATTTAGTGCTCGAATAATGTCTGCACGACTATTCACTCGGTTATTAGTGATCATGTCACTCACCCATCGATTTATTTCTTTCTTGAGCTTATAGCGCTTATCAAAACCTTTGCTATTTTGAGTTAATCTCCTATGTATGGCATCTAGTGGGCTGGCTAAGTCATGCTTTAGATTTAAGTAGTCACGAAGCAAGTTAAAGTCATTTTCATGACCAGGTGGCGCTGGGTTAAAAGACAACCTTGTAGCAAGGTGGATTCGGGGTATTAAAAAGTGATTTTCAATGTTGCCTTGGTGTTTATGGCGAACCCAGTCAATCAATCTTTCTTCTTTCGGGAAACCTGCAAAACAAAGATCTTCAAACAGCTCTCGCCATTCAGCTTCAACCTCAGGATTAGCTTGCAGCTTTTCTGTGTCTTCTAAAGCATGAGCAATAACACCACTTACGTACTTATGTTTATGCGGATTGTGTTCAATTGCATACTCCACTGCTTTACGATTACCATTGATAGACTCAGGTGGCGGCTCTCTGCGTTTACCTTTCTGTTGTTGAAGAATGTAATTTGCTTCCCATTCTGTCTGTATGTCATTAACCTCTCGGGCTAACTGACGTAATTGGTATGCATCGCTGTATTCTTTCTTCTGTTCATCTATCAGGCTGCATAAGGGACCATACAGGTAGTTAGTCGCAGCTTGCGGGTTAGATTGACCAGCACCACTTGTTCTAAATAAAGAGATTATTGCCATGCTTCCACCGCCAAGGGATCTACTTTTGCAACTCGATACTTGTGGTCAACATGTGGGTTAGCTAAAATGTCCATTACTCGAAGATCATGCTGCTCAAATGCTTTATTAAGCTGATTCAACTCAATTAATATTTGAATCGCTTCTGCACCCGACTTATGCGTGTTACACCATTTCACTGTCTGGTTAAGAAGAGAGTTAAAGCGCACACGCTCATTGATAACACCAAGCATCTCCTTACGTGTTTGCTCAGCAAACGGGACAATGATTCGGGTTTTATGCAGCGATTCTGAAGCGATTTGAGACACTGTTTTTCCAGCTTGCTTAGCCTTATGTTTCCATATTTTTTTATCTAACAAAGAGCAGTTCATCTCGATACGAGTACTTTTCGTTTCACAGTAATGATGATAAAGAGCATCCACTTCAGCTGGTTTTAACTTTGTCGTTTTCTTCATTCGGTTTCTGGAGACTTTAATGTTGTGCTCTACACAGTAATCAAGCTTTTGTTCAAATATTGAAGTGAGCTGTGAGTTGCCAAGATAGTGCTCTTCTATCTGTTTTTTCTTGTATTTTTGGGTCATATCTTCGCCTATTTAAATAGATCTGATTATGCTTATGGTTGGGGTCTTTCAGGGGTTTGGGCGCAGCCCAAGCGATTCTAAGCAGCCGCTTAGCTCCCCAAACCCGTGAAGAATTCATACGGGGTTGGGGTAACCTTGCTCTTTTGGTTTCGGTTGCTTAAGTGCTTTGCGGCAATTCTGAAGGCTCGCTGAATTCTGGTGAAAATTCATGGGGATCAAACTCGTCAGATAGATAATCATCATTAAGCTCGTGAGGCTCAATCATACGATGCTTTTGAAGATGTGTGACCATATTTAAGAACTTAGTATTATCTTCAATGAGACGTTGCTTATCTTCGGCAAGCGCAGCACATTGTTTCTCCATCATCTCATAACGGGACTGCATCAAGGTGAGTTCACTCTTTACTAAGAGAAGGGTTTTTAACTCTTTTTCAACAGTATTGAGTGCCTTAAAGTAGTCAGAAGAAACTTGCTCTGTGTGAGCAAGTTTAGTTTCTAATTTGTGACAGTTGGCTTGAAATGAGCTAGTTTCTTTGGCTTGCTTTTGCAACTCATCAATAAACTCTATTAACTCCTTGTTCTCATTTTCTAAACTATTAATTTGATTTATTGACTCTTGTACTCGAACACTAACTAAATTCTGTACTTCGGTATCAAATGCTGTCCAAACGGCTGACATTTCATCTTCAATCACCTTATTTAAGCGCTTCTCGGATTCCAAAAACCAAGCTGACTTATCACGAACAAGAGGTAATGGTTTAGTCGCTTGTGTAAGAATTTTAAAAGCGATCACTACGCGCTTAAACTCGCCGCCAATTCGATTTTGCAATGCTTTTGATGATGTTGGAGCGGTCTGTAAATCTCTAAAGGCAGAAGCGTATTCATCTATGGTTATTCCTTTCTCTGCTGAATATCCATTTCTTTTCAGCTCAAGAGCAAACTTATCACGCAATGCGTCTATGGTTCCTTCCTGCCCGAGGAAGACAGGAAGAGAGGAAGGCAGGGTAAGGTTAGTCATGTTACTTACCTCTACTTAATGTATCGTCAATGATTTGAAAAATCTGCTCTCTATGCGCGTCAGTTTTTGCTGAGCGAGCTAGTTGCATCAGGCTTTGAATAAATTCTTTATCATCAATATCGACAGAGTCTTTGTTTTTTTCGGGTTGTACAACCACTTTAGGCACAATGATGCTGTGCTCATCAGTAGTTTTAAAAAGCTCTGCTACTGTTTTATCAGCTTTCGCTTGCTCTTTCTTCAGGCTCACTTTATTACGTTTTGCATAGTGCTTCTCGACAATACTCACATCACGATGCCCTAGCAGCTCCGCAAGCCAAGCTACACTCACACCATTATTAAATTGGATTGAGGCACCTGTGTGTCGAAGTTGGTTAGGACCTCGATGAGCAACATCTGCCTTTTTGAGGAAGTCAGTAAAGAATTGTTTTCCGAATTGTTTCGGATTAAGCCATGGATGACCTGTCTGTTCATTGTAGAAAATGAATCTACGTTTCTCAGTCTTCACTGTGATGTTATCTCTCTGTACAACATCAATTGTGATAGGGGCTCTGTTACCCGTGATGTGTTCTAGTTTTCTAAGAAGTTGAGCTGCCTCTGGTGGTAATTCAATTACTCGCTCTGACTCTTCGGTTTTAGTTATCTTGTACTTTTTCAGTGGTTTCGCTAAATCCACGTACAACCTGCATTTCTCAACACCTTCTTCGGTAAAATATTCTACATTTTCCCAGCTTGAGCACAAAAGCTCACTAATACGCTGAGCAGTTAAAATACCGAAAATAACCATATATTTTGCTAGTTTATAGTCGGTATCTGTCAATAATAACTGTCGAACCTCATCTTCGGAAAAAGGGAACGGCTCATCGCTGACAATTTTAAGATTATCAATTTTATCCATTAAATCTTTCTTTTGATGATCTGCTGAATACGCTTTGGCAGTAATAGCTCGTAAGATAGTGTAGCAACCATTGATAACCTTCCCTTTTTTTCCCTGTTTGAGGAGGTTGGTTTTAAGGTCATCAATATCTTCGATCGCGAGTTCAAAAAGAAGGGTATTACCTAAATACCTAATGATATGCCGACCATGAGTCTTCATAGCATTATAAGTTGACTCTGCTACCTCTAGCTCTTTTGTTGTCAATTCATGGCAAACGGCTTTTGCCACTGAGTTGAGTGGGTAATCGCCTTTATCAAGAGAAACTTCTGACTGGCGAGTGCCTGGACGACTCTTCTGAGTTCTTGATTTTAGTGTTTTTGTTTTTTTTGTTTGTTTTTTAGGGTTCATCGTTTTGACCTATAAAATTAGGCCACCAAAAGGGGTGCTCATCTCACGGAGCGGTACACGAAGGTACTCATTATTATTATGTTTTTGAATGGCTCGTTGTGAATGTGCTTATTATCTAATCATGTTTTTTTATGGGATACAATACCGACTTCAAGCAGAATTTAACCTAAGTGTCTGATAAATAACGATATATTATTGTCTTGTATATTATGATGTCGATAAGCTTATGAAATGAAAAGAGTTGTAGATTTTTTAACCGCCAAAATTGTTTTCAATTTTTTTTAGAAAAAAGCTGATAAAGTGACACTGATCACTTTATCAGCTAAAAATGACGAACGTGGGATCTCTAATTCAGGCTCATATTAAATAAATTAAGCTCTTCTATTAAATCCGCATTTAAATTTGCTTTATGACGAATAGCAAAGTCAGAGAGCTTAAATACTTGGTGAAAACCAGTGACGATATGCCTATCATCAATCAAACAAATTCCAATGTGTTCGGGGGTTGTTAATTGACTAGCATAAACTCTGATTTCTAATTTAACCTCCTGAGAATCCGAGATTAGTGTAAGAAATGTACTGTCGTCAGAGATCTTCACACGAGTGTATTTACCTGCTCGTGATAAAAGAATTAAAGGGATCATTTCCGATTCATCTACAGGGACTCTAAAATTACTTCCACACTTAAAAGTTAAGCAACTTAACGCCTCCGCTCCCAAAAGAACTCTGAAGTTTTCATTTAAGTAGGTGCTATTTTCCATATGACTTTCACGAATTTCGCCAATGAAATGTTGATAAACCAAATATGGTAAACAGAAGTTATCATTTGGATTGAGATTGTTGTGCGCTAACCAGTCAGCATAGCGATAAGTATCAATACCGATAAGTGATTTAAATGCTTCGATATCACCCAATGTATTTAGGATCTGTTTATCGCTATATCCGTACTCTACAAAATCATCATGATTAAGATATGGTGACTCTTTAAGCAAGTTTAATGAAGAATCAATTATTGCTATCTGTTGTTCAGTTACGCCTGACTTCAAAAAACTTGATAGATCGAGTTGCTCTCTGTACGAGGCTCCTCGGCTGAGGATTTTAATGAGAGCTTGACGTAATAGTGGCGTTAACATTTTCATAAAGACTCTCCAAACGACATTTCAAATTGACTCACGACTTCAAGCAATTTATCAAGTTTATGCTTCTTGCCGTATCGGCCAAATGTCATGTTTGGGTTTGTATGACCCACTAGCTCAGCTACGCTATGTTCAGCTATATCTCGCTCTTTGAGTTCATCTATGAATGTGTGACGCAGCCCATAAGCTGTCGGTCGCTTTCCCGCGAGCATACCTATATTGGTTTGAAGTTTTCCAAATTGAGTTCGATATCTCTTCGTCCAATCCTTATCTTTTCCTAAAGCGGAATAATTAAAAAGTGGAACGTCCCCTTTGGTTAAACGAGTCTGATAAAACTGTATAAAATCATCACGAATGAGGGGGTGGAGTGGAATCGTGCGAACTGCGTGTTTATTTTTTAGATGCTGATCCTTGAATTGATCTGTAACACGTAAACAAGGGATATCAGTATTAATTATAATGTCTTGGACATATGGCTGGCACGCTTCACCAGTGCGTAACCCATGGTATAGCTGTAGTTTAGTGATCCATTTGAAATCTTCAGATTGCTTGGCAAATTCTGTACTCGTGAATAGCAGCATCAACTCATCTTGAGTCCATCTATCACGTTGTTCTGATGCGTGTTTCTTGCTCTTAAAGTTTGGATTCAAGCCTTCTGTGGGGTTTTCAGATATGTAACCTTTCAACTTAAGCCAACTGAAAAATTGTTTGACTGAAGCGAGATAGGCTTTATTGGTTTTAGCAGAACGTTTTTCTGAAGTTAATAGATCAACATAATCCATCAGATTAGAACGTTTAACAGCACTTGGTCTGATGCTGTGAGAATCTAGGAAACCGATGCAGTACGCAATACGCTGATTTAACTGGTGATGTGTCAGAGCAGTGATATTTTGTTTACTTTTACTATCTAAGAAATACGTAAGTAGCTCAGTGAATGAAATGACTTTAACAGCAATCGTATCTTTAACGCTTGGCTCTTCCTCTTCTAGATTCGTCAAATCAATGTCGGCAGGAAGATCGCTTGAGTAATCTTCTTCAAGAAAATTAATAAATGCAGGTGTTGGTGGATAAATAGGTTTGGAGACTGATTTGAAGTTATTGCGAATAGCGTCAATGTGCTTATTCAATTTCACTTTGAATAGTGAGAACGAGGGAGGGGTTGAAGTTTCGATTTGGCTTATTGCAGACTTGATATAGTGTGCAATCGTGAAGTTGCGCTCAATCGCTTCAGAGCGTTCTTTTGTTAACAGGCTAACCTTGATATCAAATGGATAACCAGCTTTACGTAGAAGCTTAGGGATGCAAATTCGCGTTTGATATACGCCGTTAGGCGCTTTTTGTAAGTACATTGTCTCACCTCATTGTCATGAAAGTGATTTGCAGTACTTTAGATACGAAAAAGCCCTTGAAAATCAAGGGCTTAATGCGTAAAGAATAGTGGTGGAGGGATAGGGATTTGAACCCTAGAACCGCTATTAACGGTTGCCGGTTTTCAAGACCGGTGCTTTCGACCACTCAGCCATCCCTCCAGTGGCGCGTATAATATAAGGGTGGCTTTCGCTTGTAAATACCCTTATTAACTGACTGCTTTTTTTATGAACGCTTTTTGGTATTTTTGTTCTGAATGATTATTTATTGTTCGGTTTATTAAGAAGCCGATAAAATCTAATATTCAATAAGCCAAGTATTCCCAACTTTTGTTATACGTGAAGTGTTTCTGTGCTATTAAAAAAGAAAGTATCTAATTGGCTTGCAGGTAAAGTTATGAGGGGAGTGGCTTAGGCGCATGAACTTTTAGTTTAGAACGGTGAGATCGGAATTTAAAACTAGGTATAAAGTGAATGGGTTTGAAACTGGGACTGTAGAGAGTTTTGTTAGATGAGCTTTATATTTTAAAAAGCTTCAGATGCAAAAAAGCCGCTGATTTCTCAGCGGCTTTCTTTAAAGTGGTGGAGGGATAGGGATTTGAACCCTAGAACCGCTATTAACGGTTGCCGGTTTTCAAGACCGGTGCTTTCGACCACTCAGCCATCCCTCCAGTGGCGTGAATAATATAAGGGGTGGAGGATCTTGTAAACCCTTAATTTTCATAATTTTGTTTTGTTGCTTGTTTTCTAATCATTCACGGCAATAAAAAAGGGAAGCCATTGGCTTCCCTTTGCTGTTTGCTGATTATTTAGTCATTTTTTGTGTAGAAACGCTGTAGCTCTGTCAGGCCTTGCATCAACACAGGTAAGCGAGGGCTTACGTTTTTCAGGCGCTTGTAATTTTGGTCGTACAATTTGTAGTTACCAAATTTATCCAACACCGTTGTTTGCTGGTCAGTAACAAGAGCAAGTTCACGAGAGTCGCCCGCGAGAATCCACTTTCTGTTACGTTCATTAAACAGGCTGCGACCACTACTGAAATCTGTTGGGTTCGAAGATACACCCAATAGCTCTTGCATCAGTGTTACTGACACGTCTAGATGACTAGAACGGTGGGTGTATTCAGAAGCAGACTTGCCAGGCCAGCTGATAAACAGTGGTACTTGTAACTGATAACGACTGTAGTTGGAGTTTGCACCCCAGCTGTTGGTTTTGGTTTCGTTAAACTCAGTACCGTGGTTAGAGGTAATGATAACCACCGTGTTATCGGCAAGCTCTAAGCGTTCCAGTTCAGCGTAGATAGTTGCTAGCTGAGCATCGGCCGCTGTCGCCGACTTTTGATAGTCTGCTGCAAAACGCTCTGCTGTCGTTAGCGTAGAGTCCGATTCTGAACTTGAATCGTAGCTGGCGAAGTTATCCAGTGTGGTTAATTCAATAAAGTTAAACCAAGGGCGTTTAGCTTGCGGTGATTGAATCCAGTTAGACCAAGCTTTTATGGCACTCTGGTCATCATAAGTTGCTTGCTCTGGCATCACATCACGGCCTCGGAAGATAATATCCGAGTAAAGTGCATCGCTAAAGTTGTCGCCACTGAAAGCAGCGAACTTGTAATCGTGATTCTCTAAAACATCGAGCAATACTGCGCTTGACCCCTGAGCTTCAATGCTGCTTGCGTAGCTGCTCGGTAGGCCGTAGAACAAGCCAAAAATACCGAACATATCGTTACTTGAACTGTAGTGGTTGGTGAAGTTGATCGACTGTTGCGCGTAGGCATAGCTGTTTGGCATCGCCGTCGCATTAAGTGCGTCAGAGCGAAGGTTGTTCACACTCACCATCAGGATATTAAGATCATCACTGCGGCGGTTGTATTGAATTTTTTCTAGCGGGTAGCTAACTAGGTTTACGTTCTCTTTGTTCGCTTCTAAACGCTCAAGGTACTCTTCACGGTCTAATAGGCCATGTTTTTCCATAAAGCTTTTCGCTGTCATTGGATAAGACAGTGGGAAGTTCGCTTTCTGGCTAGTAATTGGGTTATAGAAGTACGCATCAGCCCACATGTAGGTCAAGTGGCTGCTGATGAAACACAAGAAGAAGACGGCAGTAATCGGACGGCCAATGTGTTTATGAGACAGTTTACGCTGCTTACGCCAAACCCACTCAGACAGACCAAGCTGTAGTAAGAAGATAAGCGGCATAACAATGAAGAGGTGCTGCAAATCAGACGTGAATGCAGATTCCTCTCCACTGAATAAAACCTCCCACACGACAGGCGTCAGGTGGAGGTTTATATTTTGATACGTTTGGGTATCAATCAGTAGGACAGTTAAACCTATGGTCGCGAAGATAACGGCAACCAAACGTAATAACTTCCTCGACGGAAGAATAAAAGTGAGCGGGAACAGCACTAATAGATAGAGCGCGAACACTAAAAAGCCAAAATGACCAACCCACGATGCAGCCAAATAGAATTGGCCTAGCAAGGTTTCTGGCCAAGCAGATTGAGTAATATAACGAGTACCAATCAACATCGCAGCAATGATGTTGAAAAATGCAAACCAGTGACCCCAACCAACCAGTCGAGATACACGATCGCTATATGAGTTTGCGCTGTCTACCATTTATAATTCTTTTATCCGTCAATCAAATTTAGTGAGACTTTTTATCTTCAAGAGAAGAAATTAAAGCCTCGGCAAATTTTTCAGCAATTCCTTTGCGTTGTGAAGCAGCAACATTCTGATTTAAGACATTGGTTGCGATATTTCCAGCGATCATCAGTGAAAGTTCTGGCGAAGCTTTGTGCTTAGTTAGTACAGCACCTACTTCAGCTAGGATTTTTTCAACTTGATCATCTGTGTATTTAGATATAATCGGCATAAGGACTCTAATAATGATAGTAAAAGCGGCTTATGATAACCTACTATGCACGACAACTGAAACCTGAACGGTAATATTTTCACTATGAGCCTTCACCTTTCCAACGTAATTTTACACCAGCTGAGCAAGAACGATCAGGATGAGCTGATTGTTAACTATCGTGCTGAATCTCTAGAAAACGATGCTTCATCTGAAAGCCTAGTTGCTGAACTTCACCGTGTTTTTAATTCAAAAGCAGGCAAAGGGTTTGGTTCTTTCAAATCTGACAGCGAATTCCAGCAGTGGTTGCATCAACTTCGTGCTGGTGAGACAAACTTTTACGATTTTTCTCAAAAGAGTGCGCAACGTCTAAAAGACGAACTATCAAAGTACCCATTCGCTGACGAAGGTATCTTGGTAATGGCTGAATATCAGTCACTTGCAACAGATTACCTTTTCATTGGTTTATTGCCTTCAAACCAAAGCCTAAAGGTAACTGAAGGGCTTGATATTAGTGCGACTGACTACCTTGATATCTCAAAAATGGATATCGCGGCTCGCCTAGACCTTTCTACTTATGAGACTGATAAAGAGTCAAACCGTTACTTAACTTATATTAAAGGACGTGTTGGCCGTAAAGTCGCGGATTTCTTCTTAGATTTCTTACAAGCTGAAGTCGGTTTGGATGCGAAACAGCAGAACCAAGTACTGATGCAAGCGGTAGAAGACTTCGTTTCTGACTCTAAATTAGAGAAAGAAGAAGCGATCAGCTACAAAAAGCAGGTTGCGGATTACTGTAACGAGCAGCTTAAAGCGGGCGATGAAGTACAAGTTCGTGAACTTTCTGGTGAGTTGCCAGCAAGCACAGATGGCACAAGCTTCTTTGACTATACTAGTGAGCAAGGCTACGAGTTAGAAGACAGCTTCCCAGCCGATCGCGCAACTATGCGTAAACTAACAAAATTTGTTGGTGCTGGTGGCGGTTTGAATGTTAGTTTTGATAGTCTGCTTCTAGGCGAACGTATCTTTTACGATCCGGAGACAGACACGCTAACGATTAAAGGCACTCCACCGAACTTACGTGACCAACTGACTCGCAATAAGTCATAGTCAGAAGTTAACGGATAAAAGCGGCAGCAGGACGTTGTCGCTTATTTTGTGCTTAATCTTTTAGCTACGGTCATGGCTTCAAGTTAACACGCACAAGGAATATAGATGGAACAATCAGTAGCAAAGCCCAAACGCTTTAAAAAACCAGCCACCTTTTTGGTTGTGCTCTTGGCTCTGTGGTTACTTCCTTCATTGGCTCTTCTTAATCTAAGCCGTTCCTACACCAATTCTCTAGCTCAAATCGAAGAGCTCGGTATTCGAGTCAACGAATTGAGGCAATCGCTTTATTTCTCAGAACCGCTTCGAGTCTCTCGTATCAATGAGCTCGCACTCGATGCTCAGTTGGTTTATTCGATCCGACTGCAGATTGAATCTGATTTCCAACACGCCTTGTTTCGTCCTGATGTCAACCAACTGTTGTACGTAGCTGATCAGTTCCTAGAAAAGTTCGATGAGTTCATTCCAATAGAAAGCCAAGTTCAAGACATCGTTGATAACATTAAGATCTTGCGTGCTGATAAAGAGCTTTCCCCTCAGCTAAAACCGCTCCTCAACGAATTCGGTGTTGTGGTATTTGAAGCCATGTATTCTGAAAATCAAAGTTCGTCAGCGACTTATCGCGCCTTTGATTCCATTCTAGAAAAATCTTATTCCTTAGAAAACGAAGAACAAGATGCACTCCAACAACTACTGGCTGATGCGTCAGCATTGTTGAGTGATTACGCTCAGCTTAACTATTTGGTTGATAAGATTAAGAAAAACTCAGTAAATGAACAGATCATAAAACTCGAAGCTGAGTTCCATGATCGTCAATTCAACCTATTGTTGGTGATGCTAGGCTTAAGCTTGGTGGCGATGAGCGGGATAGTGTTTTGGGGCGTTAGGTCCACAAAAACGATGAAAGAAGCAGACCAAGAACTCAGCTCTGAACTAGAAATTAATTCAAGTAAGGAAGACGCTTCTTATAGCGATGTTGTTTCCTCAGCAGTGAAACAAGCAGATAGTGACGCTTATGTATCCGAGAACAGGCCAACGCGCCAGTCTTCCGACTCTCAACCTCCGCAGAGCGTTAACGTTAAAAGCCAACCCGTTGTACCGCAAGACTCTATTCAGCGAGTCCCTGAACAGGCACCCGTAGCAGAGAAACACGTTGCCAGTGTCACAGATTCAAAGCCTGCGATTGATATCGAAGACATGTTAGAAACGCTCGATGGTGATGCTGAGTCTGTCGAACTCTTGCTTGGTGTGTTTGTACAAGACCACGCAGGTGACTACGAGAAGTTTAAGTCTTTGTTGACCAAAGATGAAACCTCCGCGGCTCGCATTGTACATAGCTTAAAAGGCGTGGCTGGCAGTATTAAAGCGTCTCGGTTAGCCATCATTGCCGCAACCATTGAAATGACAATGAAGCAGTCCAGAGCGATCAGTGAACATGATTTAGCTGAACTAGAGCAGGCTATAAAAGCCTCTGTGGATTCTGCTCATGAATATTTAGACAGTCAGCGTTAACTTTTACAGGATTTTTGACAATACTATGACGAAGCGCTCATACAATCAGCGCCCTTAGTCTTTGTCAGAGGTTTATATGTTACGAGTTTCGAGTCGAAGTTGGATGGTGTTGGTGCTTAGCATTGTGCTAAGTGGTTGTTCTCTCTTAGAAGTTAAGTTAGATAGTCAAACGACGCCTCTCACTCAACAAGAGTTAAATGCTCGGATCATGACGCGTGAATACGCCAAGATGTTCTTTACACGAGTAGAAGATTCGGCCGATCTCATCGCGCAATTTTATCCTGCTGATGACACTTTACATCAATCTTATGTGTTGCTTTGGAAGATCCATGCAGAGCAGGGCTTACAACAAGCGGCTTACCAAACTTCCCCTATGTCTGCGTTAATTGACTCGTGGGTTTTCACTGCCCAAATGAATCAGTTTTATAGCCAAGGCGACGGCGCGGATCTGTTCGCGACGGATGATGCAGTAGAGACCGCTCGTTTTCTTGATCAAGAAGCCGAGAAGCTGGCAAAGGGTGTATTGAGCTCGAGTGATTTCAAAAACAGCAAAGCGTTCGTTGCGCAGTTTTCTGCTAGCCACCCATTTAAAGACCTCACATTCAGAAGCACACCTGCTTACCGTGAATGGCTAAATTACCTTGGTAAAGACGAATCGCAAATCGTCCAGAGTTTAGGCACCATGCCAGAAGCAATGAGCGATGCATCAGACCGCTTAAGCTTAATGGCTGACCAGACACCGAAACTGATGACGTGGAAAGCTGAGTTGGTTGCATTGAATAGCTCGCTAACGGGTGAAGACCTATCGATGACGCTAGAAAGCCTTCGTCAAACATCAGCAAGCATGCAAGACTTTATTGAGAACAACCCAGAATACATGCAAACGCTAGCCTCTATTATGTCGACAGAAATGCAGCCATTGCTCAATGATCTTAGTGACAAAACAGACCAAAAACTGGCGATGTTGAGCGATGAACGTGTGGCTTTAGAAAAAATGGTGACACGTGAGAGAGAAGCACTTGTAGAGATGATTGCGAAAGAGCGCATCGAGATTGCGGGTATTGTGACTTCAGAGAGAGAACTGTTCACACAAGACCTTGATCGCGTCTCTCAAGAGGTGGTGGTACTTGCGATTGATAAACTGATGGAGTTAATCAAAGGTGTGATTATCTACTTCATCCTGTTTATCTTAGTGGTGTTCTTTGCTCCGTTAGGTATCGGTTACTGGTTGGGTAAACGAACCGCCAACAAATAAGTAAATCAGCAGATCAAAAAAGAGCGCCCTAGGGCGCTC
>NZ_JBFRTR010000133.1:0-15292 GCF_041474215.1 Vibrio sp. 10N.222.52.C12 | reverse complement strand
TCTCGCCGCTTTTTATTTATCTGTCGTTACTAGAAAATTATCAGAGGGTCAGTTACTTACCTATGACGAGTAATTTATCTATGTGTAGCAACTTAAAATTTATCTAGGAGTAGTAACTTAACCCGTAAACTCTTCTGAGTCTGGACGGTTGGTAAATTGCACACCGTTTAGAAAATCGCAAAGTAGTTGGTCTTCACACACTTTGTAGTTTTTGTTTTCTGGCTTGCGGAAGTAAGCGCCGATTTCGTACTTGCTCAAGCTAATGCCAACCACTTCTAGTACGTCCAAAACATCTTCTGCTTTCATGTTCAATGCGATACGAAGCTTCATGAAGATCATGTTGTTCGTCAGTGCAACTTCAGGTTTAGGTTGCTCGCCTTCTTTTTTGCCACGCTTAAGGTTGATGAAACCATTTAGGAATACCGCTAACTCTTTATCTTTCATCTTAGAGCATGACTTGTCGTTGTCATCTTTTAGCCAGTTAATCACTTGGTCATGAGCAACAGTCACATCAGCTTGTTCGATAGCTTTGATGATTTGTGCATTTTTAAGGTTTAGTGCGTGTTGAATACGACGCAAGATTTCGTTGTTAGTCACTGGGGATTCCTAAAAAGGGTTTTAGAGTAAAGAGGTGTTGGTTTAGCCTATTTTTGTCGACGAACCAATTTCTACTCTACATAGCATAGTTGACGGCGACTCTAACAGAGAACGCTAATTTTCGGTAGATATAAAAAATCCCCAATGCTGATTAACTCTTTCAAGTCAAAAATGCATTAGGGATTTAGTGATGGGTGCTTGTTATCTGACTGGAGTCAGAATTACATTACACGCATACCAGGTTGAGCACCTTCGTGTGGCTCAAGGATCCATAGGTCGCTGCCGCCAGGGCCCGCTGCTAGGATCATGCCTTCAGACATACCAAACTTCATCTTACGAGGTTTTAGGTTTGCTACCATTACAGTTAGCTTGCCTTCTAGCTCTTCAGGTTTGTATGCTGATTTGATACCAGAGAATACTTGGCGAGTCTCACCACCGATGTCTAGTTGGAACTTCAGTAGTTTGTTCGCTTTTGGTACTTCTTCACAAGAGATGATACGAGCGATACGCATGTCTACTGCTGCAAAGGCATCGAACTCAATCTCGTCTGCGATTGGCTCTTTGTCTAGCTCAGTTTGGCTTGCTTGCTCTTTTTCAGCTTCTGCTTTTTCTTTCGCTGCTGCTTCAGCGGCTGCATCTTCTTTAGAAGACTCAACCATTGCTTCCACTTTCTTAGGGTCAATGCGGTTGAATAGCGCTTTGAACTTAGTGATCTCGTGATCAGTTAGCGGAGTAGCAATCGCTTCCCACGTTAGCTCTTCGTTTAGGAAAGCTTCAGTGCGAGCTGCAAGCTCTGGCATCACTGGTTTCAGGTAAGCCATCAGTACGCGGAATAGGTTAATACCTACAGAAGAAACTTGTTGAAGCTCAGCTTCTTTGCCTTCTTCTTTTGCAAGAACCCAAGGTGCTTTTTCGTCGATGTACTGGTTAGCTTTATCCGCTAGTGCAGTGATTTCACGGATAGCACGGCTGAATTCACGAGTTTCGTATAGCTCACCGATACGCTCAGCAGCAGCAACGAATTCGTTGTATAGCTCAGGCTCTGCAAATTCAGCAGCTAGCTTGCCTTCAAAACGCTTAGTAATGAAGCCAGCGTTACGAGAAGCTAGGTTAACAATCTTGTTTACTACGTCAGCGTTTACACGTTGAGTGAAGTCTTCAAGGTTAAGATCTAAGTCATCGATGCGGCTGTTTAGTTTCGCAGCGTAGTAGTAACGTAGACACTCAGGGTCTAGGTGGTTTAGGTACGTGCTTGCTTTGATGAATGTGCCTTTCGACTTAGACATCTTCGCACCGTTCACTGTTACGTAGCCGTGTACGAATACGTTGTTTGGCTTACGGAAACCTGCGCCGTCTAGCATTGCTGGCCAGAATAGGCTGTGGAAGTAAACAATGTCTTTACCGATGAAGTGGTAAAGCTCAGTTGTGCTGTCTTTCTTCCAGTATTCATCGAAGTTTAGATCGTCACGTTTGTCACATAGGTTCTTGAAAGAAGCCATGTAGCCAACAGGTGCGTCTAGCCATACGTAGAAGAACTTGTCTTTTTCGCCTGGGATTTCAAAGCCGAAGTAAGGTGCATCACGTGAGATATCCCACTGTTGCAGACCAGACTCAAACCATTCCTGCATTTTGTTTGCAGTTTCATTCTGTAGAGAGCCAGAACGAGTCCACTCTTTAAGCATGCTTTCGAACTGAGGTAGGTCGAAGAAGAAGTGCTCAGAGTCTTTCATTACTGGAGTTGCGCCAGAAACCGCTGATTTAGGGTTAATTAGCTCAGTTGGGCTGTATGTCTCACCACAGTTATCACAGTTATCACCATACTGGTCTTCTGACTTACACTTAGGGCAAGTACCTTTTACGAAGCGGTCTGGTAGGAACATCTCTTTCTCAGGATCGAAAAGCTGAGAAATAGTGCGGCTAGAAATGAAGCCGTTCTTTTTAAGTTCTAAGTAGATGTGAGAAGCCAGTTCACGGTTCTCTTCGCTGTGTGTGCTGTGGTAGTTATCAAAGCTGATATCAAAGCCAGCGAAGTCTTTTTGGTGCTCTTCACTAACAGCAGCGATCATCTCTTCTGGCGTGATACCCATCTGTTGAGCTTTAAGCATAATTGGCGTGCCGTGAGCATCGTCAGCACAGATGAAGTTTACAGTGTTGCCACGTAGACGCTGGTATCGAACCCAGATATCAGCTTGGATATGCTCAAGCATATGGCCAAGGTGAATAGAGCCGTTAGCGTACGGAAGCGCACAAGTTACCAAAAGTTGTCTTGGATCAGTTGCCATACTTAATAATTCGCTTTTTTGATAGGTATAAATTTGAGAGGTAATACTACTTTATAACGTGTGATACGCCAAGGTATCAGACTAAGGATTCCCCTAGTTTTTTAGGGGTTCAGTCTTCATCTCGTGGGTGATAGCATAAATAAAAAAAGGAGTCCCAATGCGTAACTTTACTTCTAAGCAAGATTTCTGTTCATGGTTGAATGAGTTCGAGTCACCAATCCTCATCCCAGAGTGGGCGCTACACCAAAATATTGTATCGGTTGATCCGCGTGGATCATTTGTTATCACCTTACCTTTTGCCGCTAATCAGCTTGCGGTTGAATTGGAACAGTGGATTCACTCTCAGATTGAACAACAGCTTGTTAGCGCTTTTCAGTTTGAAGTGAAGGTGAAGCCGTCTGCGTTAGAAACCACGGTTGCGACACCATTGAAGGGGGTGAAGAACATCATCGCCGTGACATCTGCAAAGGGTGGGGTGGGTAAATCGACCACTTCAGTCAACCTTGCTTTGGCTTTATCTAAGTCTGGTTCAAAAGTGGGTTTGTTGGATGCGGATATCTATGGTCCTTCTGTACCTATGATGCTTGGCCAATTAGATGCGAAACCAGAAGTCCAGAATAACAAGTGGATGATGCCAATCGAAGCGCACGGTATTTTCACTCACTCTATCGGTTATCTTGTGTCGAAAGATGACGCTGCGATTTGGCGCGGTCCAATGGCGGCCAAGGCTTTAGGTCAGCTTGTTAACGAAACCGTATGGCCAGAGTTGGATTATCTAGTTATTGATATGCCACCGGGCACGGGCGATATTCAGCTGACGTTATCGCAACAGATCCCAGTGACCGGGGCTGTAGTGGTGACCACTCCTCAAGATTTGGCGCTAGCGGATGCACGTAAAGGCGTAGCGATGTTTGATAAGGTGAGTGTGCCAGTCGCAGGCTTAGTTGAAAACATGAGCTATCATATTTGTAGTCACTGTGGTGAGAAAGAGCATATCTTTGGTGTTGGTGGTGCCGAAGCTATGTCAGAAGAGTTTTACCTCGATATTTTGGCACAGATCCCTCTTCATATTGATGTGCGAGAAGATATCGATGCAGGTTGCCCGACGGTGATTCGTCGTCCAGATAGTGAACATACACGTCACTACTTAGAGCTTGCAGAGAATGTGGCTGCGAAGATGTTCTGGACCGGCAAGGCGAGACCAGAAGCGATTAACTTTTCTTTGGTTGAATAGCGAAAGATAATCAAAAAGTTGTGTTAATCATGTTGGATTAGATAAATAGCGGTTGGATTTAGGCTGATAGCCATTGGGGTTGTGCAAATAGTTGTAGGCAAGTTATTTGAAAGCAAACGATTGCATTCATTAAATGCATTGATATCATCAATTTGACTGCAATTAGCTAAAATGGCGACTAGAATCTATGTGCTTTAGCCCCTATAATCAGGCGGTTTATCTCTTCCCACCACCAAACCATATCGGGTGCAAAATTAATGTCTGATAATAATCAATGTGTCATCGTAGGTATCGCTGGCGCTTCAGCTTCAGGAAAAAGTCTGATTGCTAGTACAATTTATAATGAATTGCGCGAAAAAGTAGGCGACCATCAAATTGGTGTTATCACGGAAGATTGCTATTACAGCGACCAAAGCCACTTGAGTATGGAAGAGCGTGTTAAAACTAACTACGATCACCCAAATGCACTAGATCATGATCTTTTATGTGAACATCTACAGCAGCTAATGAGTGGCAACGCCGTAGAAGTTCCTGAATACAGCTACACAGAGCACACACGTACTTCTGAAACGACTACACTTACTCCAAAGAAAGTGATCATTTTAGAGGGTATTCTGCTTCTAACAGACCCGCGTCTTCGTAAACTAATGCACGCAAGTGTGTTTATGGATACACCATTAGACATCTGTCTATTACGCCGTGTTAAGCGTGATGTAGAAGAGCGTGGTCGTACAATGGACACTGTACTTAAGCAATACCAAGAAACAGTACGTCCAATGTTCATGCAGTTTATCGAGCCTTCAAAACAACATGCAGACATCATCGTTCCTCGTGGTGGTAAAAACCGTATTGCGATTGATGTGCTAAAAGCGCACATTGCGAAGTTGTTGAAGTCTTAATCGAATAAAATTTTGCCTAAGTGACTCACTTAGCTTTATTTTTTACCGAATCAGTGGCACTTTTATAGTGCCACTTTCTTTTGGAATCTAAGCAAGGAATATGCGGATGAAGAAACTACTCATTTTCATAGCTGTACCAGTGTTTGTTGTCGTTGCAGCAATTCTGGCACTAGTGCTGTTAGTGAATCCCAACCAATTTAAGCCATTAATTGTCGAACAAGCCCAAAAACACACAGGCCTAGAGCTAGTGATCGAGGGTGATATCAGCTGGCAATTCTTCCCATCCATTGGCTTTGAACTTGGTCAAACTGAATTACGCAACCCTGAAGGTTTTACGCAACCTAACCTATTTAAGGTTGATACCGTTGGCGTTGACGTTTCGGTTACTCCGCTATTTAGCAACCAACTAGAGATCGGCAACATTACTCTAGATGGTGCAGAATTCTATTTAGAAACGCTTAAAGATGGTCGCAAGAACATTGATGCACTAACGCAAGCGTCAGCGCCTCAAGAATCTGAGCCTGCAGCAGGCACAAGTTCTGAATCAGCGCCTGCCCCTCAAGAGCAAACTACCACAGACGCATCGGGTTGGACGATCAACCTTGCAGGCGTAACTGTATCAAACGCATTGTTTGAAATGGACGACAAGCAAGCGGGTTCATTCACTAAGCTATACGATGTGTCTTTGAATCTTTCTGAGTTTGCCGTTGATACATGGACAACCGCGACATTTGCGGCTTCTGGTGAGAACAATCAACAGAAGTTCTCTGCACAAGGCAGTGCAGAATTCAAATTAGCTGAAGGCTTTGCAAGTTACGCACTTCGTAATATCGACTTAAACGCTAAGTTCAATGATCCAGCGACGTCGATTGAGTCAGCAAAAATTGGCTTGAATACGTTTGAGTTCGATAAGGTAAACCAACTGACTTACGCTGTAATCGGTAATGCAGCTGGCCTTGACCTTGATCTTAAAGGTGGCGGTGAACTTACTGTTGATAGCGCGATTTCAAAAGTAACGCTGAACAAGTTAACGTTAGACTCAACATTCAAAGGCGACACGCTTCCTCAGTCTCCAATGAAAGTCGACATGCTGTCTGACTTAAGCTTCGATCTTAACAAGAGCCACCTGAGCTTTGTGTTAGAGAAGCTACAAGCTAACGCTATTGCATTAGACGGTAAAGCAGACGTAATCCTATCTGAAATACCAAAGGTTCGTTTCTCTCTTCATAGCCCGAATATTGATTTAGATGAATTCTTAGGCTTAGGCAATACAACAGAAACAGCGAGCACAGCGCCTTCTGGTTCTGCTGGTGGTTCAACGTCAAGTTCTGGTAGTTCAGATCCAGCTAAAGAAGTGGAACCTGATCTGTCGGCTCTGAAAACGTTAGACGTGAAAGGTGACATCACGATTGATAAGTTCAAGGCGAACAACGCGAAGATGCAGAATGTTAAAACCGCATTTTCGGTTAACCGTGGTATCGCAGAGCTAACCTCATTCACCTCGAATCTTTACCAAGGTTCTATTTCTGCTACTGCAAAGTTAGACGCTCGTAAAACACCAGCGACTTACACGGCTAAGAAGAAAATCAAAGGCGTGAAAGTACAACCGTTACTGGTTGATGTTGCAGATAACGATATGCTGGAAGGTACCGGTAATATTGATGTCAACGTGAAAGGTAAGAGTCTAACTCCGACGGGTATCAAGAAAAACCTAGTCGGTACTATCGCGATTAACTTTGAAGATGGTGCAGTTAACGGCATCAACGTAGCTCAACTGATTCGAGAAAACTACGCTAAGATCAAGGGCGAGAAAGTTGAAAGCACAAATGAAGCTCAAAAAACGGACTTCAGTGCAATGAAAGCGACGCTGAAAGTGGATAAAGGTTGGGTTTCAACTAACGACTTATCAGCACAGTCGCCACTGTTACGTGTGACAGGTCAAGGTAAAGCAAACTTCATCAATGAAACGGTCGACTTCCTTGTGCGTACATCAATTGTGGGTTCACTTGAAGGTCAGGGCGGTAAGAGCATCGACGACCTGAAAGATGTGACTATCCCAATTAAGGTAACAGGTCAGTGGGCAGCCCCGAAATTTGCACTTGTTTTTGATGATGTATTGAAACAGAAAGCACAGAAAGAAATTGATCGTGGTTTAGAAAAGTTAGACGAAAAGTACGGTGACAAGATCAAAGATGAGAAAACAAGAGACGCAGTAAACGGTCTACTAAAAGGTTTGTTTAACTAGTCTTCATCTCATTTAAAAATGAACAAAGCGCCACTCCTGTTGTAGGAATGGCGCTTTTTATTTTTGGCTCGATAATACTCAAGAGAGATTCCCTATGACACTCGTCCCTCGCTCTAGGGAATGACGATAGGCCGTCGTCCTTTGTTCAAGAGCGTAACGGCCTAGTGGTCGTCATCCTCGAGAGGGAAGAATGACCGAGTCGGGGATCTCTGGTTGAAGGTGATTACCAGTCAACGCCTTGTAGCGCTTTAACACCAGATTCAAAAGCGTGTTTCACATTGCGAACTTCAGATACTGTATCTGCTATCTCAGTAAGAGTACGGTGCGCGCCACGACCTGTAATGATGACAGACTGCATCTTCGGGCGGTTATTCAACGCCTCAACCACTTCATCGAGTTCGATGTAACCGTAGCTAACCATGTAAGTCAGTTCATCAAACAGAATCACATCGATCGACTCATCAGCCAGCATGCGTTGGCACTCTTTCCATACACGCTGCGCAGCTTCAATATCTTGCGCTTTGTTCTGAGTTTCCCAAGTAAAGCCTGTGCCCATGACTTGGAACTCGACATCAAGCTTTTGCAGAACGTTTTTTTCGCCGTTATCCCAGGTACCTTTAACAAACTGAGCAACGGCGCATTTCTTACCATGACCAACTGCACGTGTAATCGTACCAAAACCGGATGTTGATTTACCTTTACCGTTCCCCGTGATGACCAGCAATAGGCCTTTTACTTCTTGTGCTGCAGCGACACGTGCATCGACTTGTTCTTTTACTTTCTGTTGTCTTGCTTTGTGGCGTTGTTCTTTGTTGTCTTCAGTCGACATAACAAATCCTTTTAAGTTGTGATTGCGTCTATCATAGCCTAACTTAACGATAGCAAAAACCATCGGAAGAACAGGTGATTAGGGATGAAAAAGATACTCGTAGTTTGTATGGGGAATATTTGCCGCTCGCCAACAGGTGAAGCGGTGCTAAGGAAGAAAGCGCAACAGCTGGATATTGATGTTGTGGTCGACTCTGCGGGGACGATTGGTTTTCATCAAGGCAACCCGCCAGACTCGCGATCCAAATCTGCAGGAGAGAAGCGAGGCTACAGCTTTAAGGGGATTACTTCTCGTAAAGTGGTAGATAATGACTTCGAAGAATTTGACCTGATACTCGCGGCCGATAGGGCGAATTTAGACGACTTAATGAGCCAATGCCCAGTTCACCTCCAATACAAGCTCGCATTATTTTTGAGCTTTGGAGAGTCACAATATCAAGAGATCCCCGATCCGTATTATGGTGAGGGAAATGGTTTTGAATTGGTGTTGGATTTAATCGAAGAGTCTAGCGAAGCGATACTGCGTTCGATGTAGTGTAGGAACAATGTACGTCGTTTTGTTATCAGCGTAAGGGCTGACCGATAGGTATAAAAAAGGCCGACATTGAATGTCGGCCTCTCTAAATCTAACTTAAAGCTACAGCTAAGATTACTTAGACATTACTTTGTAGATTGGGTCTTCTGCAACGTTCGCTTCAACTAAGCTACCTGCTTTGTGCAGCATAGCAACACAGTCTTGGCTTAGGTGGCGAAGGTGAAGTGTTTTACCTAGCGCCGCGTAACGGTCAGCAATCGTGTCGATCGCTTCAATTGCAGAGTGGTCAGTCACGCGTGAGTTTGCGAAATCAACGATTACATCTTGTGGATCGTTGTATGCGTCAAACAACTCTAGGAAGTTAGCCGTTGAACCAAAGAAGATTGGGCCGTTAACTTTGTACTCTTTTGAGCCTTCAGCGTTTACTGATGTATCTGCGTAGATGTGTTTAGCATGTTGCCAAGCAAACATTAGCGCAGAAGCGACAACACCAACACCTACTGCCACAGCAAGATCAGTCAGTACTGTTACTACGGTAACAAGAACGATAACGAAGAAGTCTTGTTTAGGAACGCGACGCGCAAGCTTGAAGGTTGCCCATTCAAATGTGCCGATAACAACCATGAACATTACGCCCACAAGTGCTGCTAGAGGAATCATTTCAATCAGTGCAGAACCGAACAGGATGAACATCAGTAGTGCAACTGCGGCGACGATACCTGAAAGACGACCACGACCACCTGAGTTTACGTTGATCATCGATTGACCGATCATCGCACAACCACCCATCGCACCGAATACAGAACACGTTACGTTAGCCATACCTTGACCAACACATTCACGGTTAGATTGACCACGAGTGTTTGTCATTTCGTCTAGTACTGTCAGTGTCAGCAGAGATTCAATCAGGCCGATAGCCGCAAGGATAATTGCGTAAGGCAGGATGATCTGTAGTGTATCTACAGAAAACGGAACAGCAGGAATTGAGAATGTTGGAAGAGAGCCCGCTAGCGTAGCAGCTTCGTCACCAGACATTGTACGTAGGAAGTCGACAACAGTGCGAGTTTCAAGGTCAAGACCCACAACCAAAGCCGTTACTGTAACAATAGCAACTAATGAAGATGGTACTGCTGTTGTTAGCTTAGGTAGGAAGTGGATGATAGCCATTGTAAGGGCTACTAGACCTAGCATTAGTGTCATTTGACCGCTTGGTAACCAAGTCAACGCACCTGTTACGTCTGGCGCTTTAAATTGACCAAGTTGAGCTAGGAAGATAACAATGGCCAAACCGTTCACGAAACCAATCATTACTGGGTGTGGAACGATACGGATAAATTTACCTAGTTTAAATACACCTGCTGCAATTTGCAGAAGGCCAGCCAGCATAACGGCTGCGAATAGGTATTGAACACCATGGGTTGCCACTAGGCTCACCATTACAACGGCCATTGCGCCGGTTGCGCCAGAAATCATACCTGGACGGCCGCCAAAGACAGAAGTGATTAAACCTACGATGAATGCTGCATAAAGACCAACCATTGGGTCAACGCCAGCAACAAAGGCGAATGCTACAGCTTCAGGTACCAGAGCCAGGGCTACTGTAAGACCTGAAAGCACGTCATTCTTTACAGAGTGCTTTGAAAATTGTGGGAATTCGAACATGTTTGCTCAGCTATGCTTAAGATGGATTTACCGACACGGGTGTATTGCGTAGCCAAACAGTGATGGAAAAGAGCGGCAATAGCGAAGTGTCGAAAAGATAAGTGCGCGAATGCTACCCAAAAATGTGATTAAGTTCAAGGTTGAACCTAACTTTGAGTAATATATCTGTTAATTTTTATTCGATTAGTAGATATGAAAAAGGCTGCTTTAATAAGCAGCCTTTGATTCTATTTACTCGCGATTACCTATCAGTAATCACTAGTAGTTTGGCTTAGTCATCGCCGCGCCAGCTTTGTTCGACGCTGCCTGACTGCCTGCACCTTTCGATACAAAACGTTCAGTGCGGAACGGAGCTGCAATCACTTCAATCTCTTTGATCTCTTGAGGACCAGGAGCTTTAGTCATTGGTGAACCGGCTTGCTTCTTAGCAACAGCTGCCTTTGGTGCCGCTTTAGGAGCTTCTGCTTTAACAACAGGTGCTTCTTCAACTTTTGCACTTTCAGCTTTAGGCGCTTCAGCTTCAACAACTGGTGTTGCTTCTGCTTGCACAGCTTCTGCTACAACAGGCGCTTCAACTTTCGTCGCTTCTGCAATCACTGGAGCTTCAACTTTCGCGGTTTCAACAACCACTGGTGCTTCTTCAACGACTGCAGGAGCTTCAACTACAGCAGGAGTCTCAGCTACTTGAGCTTCAACAGCAGCATCTTCACGACGGATGATAACTTTACCCATTGCAAGCTCTGGACATGCGAAGCCGCCAGTCATTGATACGTTGCTTTGTGGTGCCGTCTCTAGAGCAACATTCTGCTCTTGAACAGATGTTTGAGCTTCAGCTGCTACTTGAACTTCAGCCACTTCAGGCTTTGCCTGCTTGTGGTGAGGTTTTGGAATGAAGCGAGGCATCACTTTACCCATAGCCATCTCTGGAGAAGCTACACCACCTTTACGTAGGCGGAATGGGTTAGGGCGACGATCACGACCGCGACGACGACGTTGACCACTTGCACGTAGGTGACGTGGAGAACGACGGTTACGACGTTGTTTCGGCTCTTCCTGTTCAGTTTGCTCTGCATTCGCTTGAGTTGCTTCTACTTGTTCCGCAACTTTTTGCTCTTGAGCTACTGACTGTTCTTTTGAAACAGATAGTTCTTTAGCAGCAACCTGCTCTTTTGAAGCGTTATCTTCAGCTTGAGCTTGTTGGTCTTTAACACGAACTTGCTTGTTCAGTTTACGACGCTGACGACGCTCTTTAATCTTAGCTGCTTTCGCTTCAGGTTTAGCCTTAGGCGCTTCCGGTTTACCAGCTTGTGCTTCTGCTGCTAGCTGTAGACCTTCTTCTGCTAATTTAGATGGTGCTTGCTCTTCGCGTTGCTTCTGCTCATCACGTGGCTTGTTGCGACGGTCTTGCTTAGGCTTGCGAGGCTGACGAGTTTGCTGTGGAGCTGCTTCTTTTTGCTCTTCAGGCTTCTCATCACGAGCTGGCTTACGGCGGCGTTTGTTGTCACGGTTTTCGTTACGATTGTCACCACGTTCACCACGGTCGTTACGCTGTTCGCCACGCTCACCACGTTGGTTACGACGACGGTTATCGTTACGATCACGGCGTTGACGGTTGCCGTTGTTACGATTGTTTTTAGGTTTTTCTTCTTCTTTCTTCTCTTCTTCTTTTTTCTCTTCTTGAGTTGAAGAGCCAAATAAGAAGCTACCGATAGCTTTGAAGAAACGACCAATTAGGCCTGGTTCTTGAGTCGCTGCTGGTTCAGCTTTCTTCTCTTCTACAGCTTTAGGTGCTGGAGCAGGAGTTGGTGCTGATTGAGCAGGAGCTGCGAAGCCTTTCAGAGCAGGTTCTTCGATCTTCTTAGGACGAATAGTCTGTTCAGCAGGCTCTTTGCTTTCCGCTTCTTTTAGAGCTTCTAGCTTGTTAGGCAGCAAGTAAGATAGTAGATCGAACTCTTCACCTTCACGAACACGGATAACCTCAAAATGCGGCGTTTCCATGTCTGAGTTAGGAACAACAGTGATCTTAACTTCTTGGTTCTTCTCGATGTGGTTTACTGAGCGACGTTTTTCGTTCAGAAGGTAAGAAGCGATTGGAACAGGCACAACAGCAAGTACTTGTGCTGTGTTGTCTTTTAGAGCTTCTTCTTCAATCAAACGTAGAACAGAAAGTGCTAGAGATTCGTTATCACGAACAACACCAGTACCTGTACAACGAGGACAAATGTGGTGGCTTGCTTCTGCTAGTGATGGGCTCAAACGTTGACGAGACATCTCTAGAAGACCAAAGCGAGAAATACGACCAATCTGAACACGTGCGCGATCTAAACGAACGGCATCACGTAGACGGCTTTCTACTTCGCGTTGGTGGCGAACCGGGGTCATATCGATAAAGTCGATTACAACAAGACCACCTAGGTCACGTAGACGTAATTGACGTGCAATTTCATCGGCAGCTTCTAGGTTAGTGTTAAGTGCTGTTTCTTCAATATCGCCGCCCTTTGTTGCACGAGCAGAGTTGATATCGATAGAAGTCAGTGCTTCTGTTGGGTCGATTACGATAGAACCACCAGATGGAAGACGAACTTCACGTTGGAAAGCAGATTCGATCTGGCTTTCAATCTGGTAATGGCTGAATAGTGGCACTTCACCATCGTATTTCTTAACGCGATTCATGAAATCTGGGCGTATTAATTGAATGTGCGCTTGAGCACGTTCAAAAATAGTATTGCTGTCGATTAGAATCTCGCCAATATCACGACGTAGGTAGTCACGAATTGCGCGAACAATAACGTTACTCTCTTGGTGAATTAGGAAAGGAGCTGCATTTGAATCAGAAGCTTGCTTGATAGCGCCCCAATGGTTCAATAGAACATTCAGGTCCCACTCTAGCTCTTCTGCGCTTTTGCCAACACCCGCTGTACGCACGATTAAGCCCATACCTTGAGGAAGCTCAAGAGTGCTTAATGCTGCTTTCAGTTGAGTGCGTTCATCACCTTCGATACGACGAGAAATACCGCCAGCACGAGGGTTATTAGGCATAAGAACTAAGTAACTACCAGCCAAAGAGATGAAAGTTGTCAGTGCAGCACCTTTGCTACCACGTTCTTCTTTCTCTACTTGTACGATTACTTCTTGGCCTTCTTTTAGCACTTCTTTAATGCTAGGACGGCCTTGGTATGTATAACCTTCAGGGAAGTATTCGCGGGCAATTTCTTTAAGAGGGAGGAAACCGTGACGTTCTGCGCCGTAATCAACGAATGCCGCTTCTAGGCTTGGTTCAATACGGGTAATACGTCCTTTGTAGATATTCGCTTTCTTTGACTCGTGACCTGGACTTTCGATATCTAGATCGAACAGTCGTTGGCCATCAACCAAAGCGACACGCAACTCTTCTTTTTGAGTTGCGTTAATTAACATTCTTTTCATTTAGAAGTTCTCATTGTCTTTTCTTATTTTCATCATTGTTCTTATCGCTTTATTTCGTTTCTCATGGTGCCAGATCCCATGGCTTTATCGGTGCAGCCTCCCGGCTGGAGAGGGATGCTCTGGGGCACGTCAGTCATCATAGGGAGTTAGCCTATGATCCGCGATGTGGCGGTGAATACTCAACATGAGTGTACGTGAGTAGAGCGATAAGGAACTCAGTTGACCGTGTCTTACGCCGATTGCAGCACTGTCTAATCTGAGTTATCTACTCATTTACTTGCTTATGAATGGTTAGCTGTTTAAATAACAGTCAAACCACTGATAGCAGCTGTGAACTATAGCAGCGGTCGGTAAACACAGCAATCTGCTTTGTCGGAATGCTGTAAAAAAAACAGTTTTTGTTTGGGTTTTGATAGCTCTAACTCACTGTCTATAAATAATTTATCAATTGATATTTTAATTTGCAGGAATCTTGGTGCTTTTTTGTTCGAAGAATCAAAGAAATATAGAACTTCGGCGACCATTTTGGGATAGATCGGTAAGGATTAGGGATAAATAAGTTCGGAATAGGGCTAAGAAAATCTCAATTATCAAAAGTGACAGTGATACAATAGCGCAATGAGCGAAATTAGAACCCAAGTCCAATTCGTCGACATTGACGAAGATATGGCTGGTCAGCGTATTGATAACTTCTTACGCAACCAATTAAAAAACATCCCGAAAAGCATGATTTACCGAATCGTGCGTAAAGGCGAAGTCCGCGTAAATAAAAAACGCATTAAGGCTGAGTACAAACTAAAAGCTGGCGATTTAGTTCGTATCCCTCCGGTTACTATTGAAGAGAAAACAGAAGAGAACGTGCCGAGCACGAAACTCAACAAGGTTTCAGAATTAGAACAGTGCATCATTTATGAAGATGATCACATGCTAATTCTTAACAAACCGTCTGGCACTGCTGTTCATGGTGGTAGCGGATTAAAATTTGGCGCGATTGAAGCATTACGTGCTCTTCGCCCTGATGCTCGTTTTCTTGAATTAGTGCACCGTATCGATAGAGATACGTCTGGCATTTTGCTTGTTGCTAAGAAGCGCTCGGCGCTAAGACACCTTCAAGCACAGTTCCGTGAAAAAACGGTTCAAAAATACTACTTCGCTTTAGTTATGGGCGAATGGAAGAACAGCTGCAAAGTCGTCAACGCACCTTTGTTGAAAAATGAAGTGAACAGCATTGTTCGAGTTAACCCGAATGGTAAAGCTTCTGAAACCCGTTTTAAGGTTTTAGAAAAATTCCAAGAGGCGACGTTGATTCAAGCAAGCCCAATTACAGGCCGAACACACCAAATTCGTGTGCACGCTCAGTATACTGGTCACCCAATTGCTTGGGATGATCGCTACGGTGATCGTCGTTTTGACGCTTACACGGGTAAGGTTGGTCTTGATCGTCTGTTCCTACATGCAGCAAACATCAAGTTCACACACCCGGGTAGTGAAGAGAAGATGGATATCTCGGCGCCAATGGAAAGAAGGCTAGAGAAAGCCCTAACTGGTTTACGTAAGCTTTAAGAAGATACGAGATACGAGATA
>NZ_JBFRTR010000132.1:0-9941 GCF_041474215.1 Vibrio sp. 10N.222.52.C12 | reverse complement strand
TGGTGGCTATAGCTCAGTTGGTAGAGCCCTGGATTGTGATTCCGGTGGTCGCGAGTTCGAATCTCGTTAGCCACCCCATTCTTTCTTTACAAAATATCGGTAGCTTCGGCTTCCAGTGTTGATTCATTATTCCCAAGAGTCGATACAAAACTAGTCGGTGAATAGCGCAGCTTGGTAGCGCATCTGGTTTGGGACCAGAGGGTCGGGGGTTCGAATCCCTCTTCACCGACCACTATTTCAATAATCGCTTTTAAGCGGTTATATAAAAAATTAGTGGTGGCTATAGCTCAGTTGGTAGAGCCCTGGATTGTGATTCCGGTGGTCGCGAGTTCGAATCTCGTTAGCCACCCCATTAATTTTGGTAGCTTCTTTGAAGTTCCCAGTTTGAGAAATCAAACGAAACGTCTCGGTGAATAGCGCAGCTTGGTAGCGCATCTGGTTTGGGACCAGAGGGTCGGGGGTTCGAATCCCTCTTCACCGACCACCTTAAGAAGCCCTAGTCGAAAGACTAGGGCTTTTTTACATCTGAAATTTAGATAACTTGAACAGAGTGGGGGTTCACCTGATGTTCAAAGAATGCCTCTTCACCGATCACTTAAGAAGCCTCAGTCGAAAGATTGGGGCTTTTTTACATCTGTCGTTTTAGTTTTTATCGATTTTGAATGTTGAGATCTTACCTGCTTCGGCACCTTGTCTGGTGTCGCCTCTGTCTCCCCCCTTCTTATATAAGAAAGATTCCTAACGATCTGCTTGATAATGGTGCTGCTACAGAGTTGCTTTCTTTATCAAATGTACAGTTCTATATCTAATTTTATATAAATGGAGTGCTCAATAATTCGACATATTAATGGGTTTGGTCTAAAGACTTTTATGAAAAGTGAAACCTGACCCTAAATTTGCTCACTAAGGCCTGAATTTGACAGCTTTGTACGCATTTGGTCGTTCAAAAACTCCTCTGATTTATTAGGCCTTTCGTTTGTCTGTTTTGTATTTACCAAAATAATACAGATGGTTAAATGTATGGCTAATTAACGTTTATCTGGTTGTTTTATTTGTTCAAATTAACAAAATTAGCGTTTGTTTCTATAGTGTTAATTGTTTTTTGGAATAATTATTTGTTTTTAGTGACTGGTAGTGAGATCTGCTTTGAAGCACGGCTTTAACTCTACAAGTAAGTAGTGGTAAGGAGTTTGTGAGTATTTCTTGCCGATAATATAATGTTGATTTTTCTTACTATATGCTCTTTTGGTGAATAGTTATGTGGCACTTTTGCTTGCTAAGCGTTTAATGTCGACTTTTTATCCTATTTTTGTTGCTTTTCTGTGAATTATTTGCCAAATTGTCAACCGTATAAAATATCAGAACAATATTCTGGTAAGAATGGATTCAATTTTGCAGACAGGGCAGAAAGCTGCCAAAGCAGTAGAGGTCTGGTAATGTCACTTTTAGAAGTAAAAAATCTTCGTATCGAATACCCATCTCGTCATGGAGTTCACGCCGCAGTTAAATCACTTTCGTTCAACATTGAACGTGGTGAGATTGTTGGTGTTGTAGGCGAGTCTGGTGCAGGTAAATCAACAGTAGGTAATGCTGTGATCGATTTGCTGAGCCCTCCTGGCCGCATTGCTAGCGGCGAGGTATTTCTGGATGGCGAAAAAGTCTCTGGTTTATCTCCTGAACAGATGCGTTCTGTTCGCGGCTCAAAGATTGGTTTTATCTTCCAAGACCCAATGACTTCTCTTAACCCTCTATTCACAGTAGAACAGCAGTTAAAAGAGACGATTCATGCCAACATGAAGGTTTCGGATCAAGAAGCCTACCAGCGCTCATTAGACTTGATGAACCAAGTGGGTATCCCACAACCAGAAAACCGTTTAAAGCAGTACCCTCACCAATTCTCTGGCGGTATGCGTCAGCGTGTGGTTATCGCGATCGCATTGGCAGGTGAACCTGACCTAATCATCGCAGATGAACCAACAACAGCACTGGATGTTTCTATCCAAGACCAGATCTTGGGTTTGATTCGCGACCTATGTATTAAGAAGAACGTAGGTTGCATGTTGGTCACGCACGACATGGGCGTGGTATCTAACGTTACCGACCGCGTAGCCGTTATGTATCGTGGTGACTTAGTTGAGTTTGGCCCAACAGCGAAAGTTCTGGGTACTCCTGAGCACCCATATACACACAGTCTTATCTCTGCGGTTCCTCGTTCGGATCGCAAACTCGATCGTTTCCCTCTTGTTAGCTACATCGAAGAAGCACAAGAGATGGAACCATTGGATGTGAAGAACCACTGGTTAGGTCAAAGCCAAGATCACCGTGATTACACTGGCCCTCTGTTGAACGTTGAGAACGTAAACTTACGCTTTACTACCAAAGATTCTTTCTTTGAGAGCCGTCGTGAGTACGTTCAAGCATCAAACAACGTGAGCTTTGAAGTGCATGAAGGTGAGACGTTTGGTTTAGTAGGTGAATCAGGTTCAGGTAAATCAACGATTGCTCGTGTGATTGCTGGCTTGTACGCACCAAACTCAGGCAAGGTAACGTTTGAAGGCGTTGATCTTACTGGTCTGAAATCTGAAAAAGAACGTCGCCCTATGCGTCGTCAAATGCAGATGGTTTTCCAAAACCCTTACACATCAATGAACCCTCGAATGAAGATATTCGACATCATTGCTGAACCTATCCGATTCCATAAGCTTACTCGCAACGAAAATGAAACTCGTCAGATCGTGAACGACCTGCTAGAGCACGTGGGTTTAGGCAAAATGGCTGGGGTGAAGTACCCACACGAATTCTCAGGTGGTCAACGTCAGCGTATTTCTATCGCTCGCGCTTTGGCGACTCGCCCACGTCTTTTGATTTGTGATGAACCAACATCGGCACTGGACGTGTCGGTACAGGCTCAGATTCTTAACCTACTAAAAGACTTACAAGACGAGCTAAACCTAACCATGCTGTTCATCAGTCACGATCTACCGGTTATTCGCCAAATGTGTGACCGTGTTGGTGTGATGCAGATGGGGACATTATTGGAGGTTGCGCCAACGGAGCAGCTGTTCCAATCACCTCAGCATGAATACAGCAAACAACTGATTTCTTTAATGCCTGAATTTACAGGCTTAAGAGAAGAAAAAGCAGTGGCACAAGCCGCGGTATAAAAATCAGCAGGCTGGAGTTTAGCTTGCTAACAACAATAAACAGACGCAAATACAACAACTAGGGATCTGGATTCCCGCATGAAGGAGTTATGCAATGAAAACCATGAAAAGCAAATTAGCAGTAGCTTTAATGGCAGCTGGCCTAAGCTTTAGTGCAGCAGCAGCAGATATTACCGTTGGCTACGCAGCTGACCCAGTATCACTTGACCCGCACGAGCAGCTGTCTGGTGGCACACTGCAAATGTCTCACATGGTGTTTGACCCTCTAGTACGTTTCACTCAAGAGATGGATTTTGAAGGCCGCCTAGCATCTAGCTGGGAGCGTGTTGATGAAACGACTTTCCGCTTCAACCTACGTAAAGGTGTGAAATTCCACTCTGGTAACGAACTGACTGCTGATGATGTTGTGTGGACTTTTGAACGTCTACAAGCTTCTCCAGACTTTAAGTCTATCTTCACGCCATACGAAAAAATGGTAAAAGTGGATGACTACACAGTTGAGCTAGTATCAAAAGCGGCTTACCCACTAGTACTACAAACAGCAACTTACATCTTCCCAATGGACAGCAAGTTCTACTCTGGCCAAACAGCGGAAGGTAAAGACAAGTCTGAGCTAGTTAAGCACGGTAACTCGTTTGCTTCGACTAACGTTTCAGGTACTGGTCCATTTATCGTAACGCAGCGTGAGCAAGGCGTTAAAGTAACGTTCGAGCGTTTCAACGATTACTGGGACACAGAAACTGAAGGCAACGTAGACAAGCTAACACTTGTGCCAATCAAAGAAGACGCGACACGTGTTGCAGCACTTCTTTCTGGCGACGTTGATATGATTCACCCAGTAGCACCAAACGATCACAAGCGTGTTAAAAACGCTAAGAACATCGATCTAGTGACGCTACCTGGTACTCGTATCATCACGTTCCAAATGAACCAAAACAGCAACGAAGCACTTAAAGATGTTCGCGTTCGTCAGGCGATTGTTCACGCAATCAACAACGAAGGTATCGTTAAGAAGATCATGAAAGGCTTCGCAACAGCAGCTGGTCAGCAAAGCCCAACAGGCTACGCGGGTCACAACGAAGACCTAGTTCCTCGTTACGATCTGAAAAAAGCGAAAGAGCTGATGAAAGAAGCGGGCTACGAAGATGGCTTTACGCTAACTATGATGGCTCCAAACAACCGTTACGTGAACGATGCGAAAGTAGCGCAAGCGTCTGCGGCAATGCTGTCTAAGATTGGTATCAAAGTTGATCTTAAAACTATGCCTAAAGCACAGTACTGGCCTGAGTTTGACCTATGTTCAGCAGACATGATGATGATCGGCTGGCACTCAGATACAGAAGATTCAGCTAACTTCAACGAGTTCCTAACTATGACTCGTAACGAAGAGACTGGCCGTGGTCAATACAACTGTTCTGGCTACTCAAACCCAGAAATGGATGCGATCGTAGAAGCTTCTAACACTGAAACTGACTCAGTTAAGCGTGCTGAAATGCTGAAAGGCGTTGAAGCAACACTTTACAACGACGCAGCATTCGTACCGCTACACTGGCAAAGTGAAGCGTGGGGCGCGAAGTCTAACGTTGGTGCAGCAGACGTAGTAAACCCAATGGTTATGCCTTACTTCGGCGACCTAGTTGTAAAATAATCTAGCTTGCTAGAATCGAGAGCCTGAAGCTTTTCAGGCTCTCAAATTATTAAGATATAGATTTAAGTTTCGGTATTTGGTCTTCCTTCAGTCTGGCTAAATACCTTTTTTAAGACTGAATTTTGTTATCTAGTCGTGGATTTCGACTAGATAGTCATGGATAGATAAGGGGCAAGGAATGGTTACGTTTCTGGTCAAGCGCCTGTTTCAGGCACTGATAGTGATGTTTGTGATCAGTTTGGTGGCGTTTGCCATTCAGGATAACCTGGGCGACCCGTTGCGTGAGTTAGTCGGTCAATCTGTTTCAGAATCGGAGCGTCAAGCGCTGCGTGATGAACTCGGCTTAAATGATCCCTTCATTACAAAATACACTCGCTTTGTGGGCGCAGCTCTACAAGGTGATCTTGGTACTTCATATTTCTTTAAACGCCCAGCTGTGGACGTAATCTTAGATAAACTAGTCGCAACGCTTGAGCTTGTGTTCGGCGCTTCTCTGATCATTGTTTGTCTGTCGATTCCACTTGGCGTTTATTCTGCAATACACCCAAAAAGCTTCTTCACTAAACTGGTGATGGCGGGCAGTAGTATCGGCATTTCTGTGCCTGTTTTCTTAACCGCAATCATGTTGATGTATGTATTCTCTATTGAGTTAGGTTGGCTGCCGTCGTTTGGACGTGGTGAGACCGCAAACTGGTTTGGCTGGGAGTCTGGTTTCTTAACGATAGATGGCCTTGCACACTTAGTGCTGCCGAGTATTGCTCTAGCATCTATCATGCTGCCTCTGTTCATTCGTCTAGTACGCTCTGAAATGCTAGAGGTTCTTAGCTCTGAATATATCAAGTTTGGTAAAGCAAAAGGCCTAGCGCTGAACAAGATTTACTACCAACACGCTTTGAAAAACACAATGCTGCCAGTACTAACGGTAGGCGGTGTTCAAATCGGTACTATGGTGGCTTACACCATTCTTACTGAAACTGTATTCCAGTGGCCGGGTACCGGCTTCCTATTCCTTGAAGCGATTAACCGAGTGGATACACCACTGATTACCGCATACGTTATCTTCGTTGGCCTGATCTTCGTAGTAACTAACACCATTGTTGACCTGCTATACGGCATCATTAACCCAACAGTGAACATCACAGGGAAAGGAGCATAATCATGGAACAAACAACAACAGCTCCATCTCGTTGGGAGCGATTCAAGCAGTCAGACATTCTGTACTACTTCTTACGTGACAAAGTGGCAATGGTGAGCTTCGCTATCTTTGCAGCTTTCCTTGTTATGGCATTAGCGGCACCTATTCTAGCGCCAACAGACCCGTATGACGTGACGTCTATCGACATCATGGATTCTGAGTTGCCACCATCTTGGATGGAAGACGGCGAAGAACGCTTCCTACTGGGTACTGATGAGCAGGGTCGTGACATCTTATCTACGATGCTTTACGGCTCGCGTCTGTCATTGACGATCGGTTTCCTAGCGGTAGGTCTTCAGCTGACTCTCGGTATCATCATTGGCTTGTCTGCAGGTTACTTCGGTGGTCGTATTGATAGCTTCCTGATGCGTTTTGCCGATGTTCAGCTTTCGTTCTCAACCATGATGGTTGCGATCATTGTCTCGGCCATCTTTAAGGCGAGTTTCGGTAGTGACTTCTACGCGCAATATGCGGTTGTTATGCTGGTGGTGATCATCGGTATTGCTGAATGGCCGCAGTATGCTCGTACGATTCGTGCATCGGTATTGGCAGAGAAGAAGAAAGAGTACGTAGAAGCGGCACGTGTGATGGGCTTTAGAGCGCCTCGCATCATGTTCCGCCATATTCTGCCTAACTGTTTATCACCGATTTTGGTTATCTCTACGGTACAGGTGGCAAATGCCATCATGTCAGAAGCGGCACTTTCTTTCCTCGGTTTAGGTCTTCCGGTAGACCAACCGTCACTCGGTGCCCTGATCAGTACTGGTTTTAACTACATTTTCTCAGGAGCATGGTGGATCACAGCATTCCCAGGTGTGCTTTTGGTAACATTGGTTCTCGTTATTAACCTATTAGGCGACTGGTTACGTGACGTGTTTAACCCGAAAATTTATAAAGGGTGATAGCCCGGTTTGATTTTTAGTAAAAAAAGTCACTAAATTAAGAGCCGTAAGCAATTACGGCTCTTTTTTTGCTTAATGGATCTGGAACTTAGTATTATTGACAGTGTCAATAATAGTTAAAATGGAATTCATGTTTTATCGACATAGATTCGGTAATAATTAGCCCGCAAGGGTTTAAGTGGTGGTTATGAAATTGACAATGAATGCTGTATGTCGTGCTGTGACGAGAAATTATCGTATGGGACTTATCGCTGCATCTCTTTTGGTATCGAGCCAAGTGAATGCAGAGTCGGTTCTATGTGATGCAACTCAGGCAAGCACCAACCAATTACCACAGCTAGAGCAATCATGTCCGATCGGTAAGGGCGTGTGGGGCAGTAAAGCACCAAAACGTCATTCAGATAACGAACTGTTTTGGGTTCAATGTGGCCTGCTGAACAAGCCTTTGTCACTGAGCCGAGCAAAGCCTCTGTATGAGAAGATCTCGACCAACGTTTGGATGAAGCCGGAAGGCGGAGACTACCGTTGCTTAATCGGACCTTATTCTACCTTCTCTGATGCGAGAAAAGACCTAGCTCAGGTGCGTAAGGTTTCTGGTTACGGTGAAGCCTTTATTCGTATGGTCGATAAGTCGAAAACCTCATCACAGCCTATTGTGGCAAAACCAGCAGAGCCAAAAGCTGTAAAGCCTAAGGCTCCTGTAAAAGTAGAAGCTAAACCTGCGCCGAAACCTGTGGCGGTTAAGCAAGCGGCTGCGGTAACGAGTGCTGCCGCTATTCAGACGCTACCAAGCGGTAATGCGAGTACAGACAACGATCTAGAAATCGAAATTCGCGTGACAGCCAATGTGTCGGGCAACCAATATGCTATTCCTTACCTCCTAGACCATCAGCAGCAGTTCTATATGGAGCAAGGCAAGCCTTGGAGCCGCCTCGATTACGGTAGCGCTGAATTAGTCTGCAATAAGGTCAACATGAAGCTGATGACTGAAAAGCAGTGGCAGAGTATTTTGGGTTCAAAAGTCATGGAAAAACAGAACTGGCCAATGCACCTACCTTACTGGGGCGCAGATAAGAAAGGTCTGTTTACTAACGGTAACGTGAATCAACTAAAAGGGTCTTCACTGCTCAATGTGATGTGTGTGAAATAACTCCGACATGCAGTAATACCAAACAAGCCTCAGCTAAAGCTGGGGCTTTGTTATTTTTAAATCTTTCTTTTTCAATGTTGGTCTAAGTTGTTGATGTTTATTTCTTCAAAACGAATTTGATTAAATATCGTTAAAAGTTGTTCAAATAGAGCCGTTGATGCGTAGAAAACCATAACTCAAGCAATAAGGTGATTGAGATTATGAGTTTGAAAAAACGATTAGAAGACGTGGCTCCGCGCTTCGAAGCGGGTGGTAAGTACGAAAAGCTTTACCCAGTGTATGAGGCTTTTGCGACCATCTTTTACACGCCCGGCAACGTAAACCGCGGCATAACCCATGTTCGAGACAGCATAGACCTCAAACGCATCATGATTCTGGTGTGGCTAGCAACTTTTCCCGCAATGTTCTGGGGTATGTACAACGTAGGTCAGCAAGCCGTGATGGGTTTGACTGCTACCTATTCTGGCGCCGAGCTAGCCTCTATCATTGACAGCAGTTGGCGCTTATCGTGGGCGTTTGGTAGTGCTGACGCTATAGTCTCCAGTGGATGGGGAAGCCAGATGTTTCTCGGTGCTCTCTATTTCCTACCCGTTTATGCCACGGTATTTGTGGTTGGTGGCTTTTGGGAGGTGTTGTTTGCGGTTGTGCGAAAGCACGAGGTTAATGAAGGCTTCTTTGTTAGCTCGGTTCTCTTTGCCTTAATTCTCCCGCCAACGATTCCGCTATGGCAGGCTGCTCTAGGTATCACCTTTGGTATTGTCGTTGCCAAGGAGTTGTTCGGTGGTACTGGGCGAAACTTCCTTAATCCTGCGCTGGCAGGTCGGGCATTCCTTTACTTCGCTTATCCTGCCAACATGTCGGGTGGCTTAGTATGGGTTGCCGCTGACGGCTATTCAGGTGCGACACCGCTGAGCCAATGGTATGAAGGCGGTAGTTCGTCACTCATCAACAACATGACAGGTAAGGCGATCACTTGGATGGATGCCTTCATCGGTAATATTCCGGGCTCAATGGGCGAAGTGTCTTCACTGCTGATTATGCTGACCGGTGTGATTTTGATTGTGATGAAGATAGCTTCTTGGCGCATTGTAGCTGGGGTGATTGTCGGTCTTGTGGTGACGTCGAGCTTGATGAACTGGATTGGCTCAGAGACTAACTCGATGTTCTCGATGCCGTTCTACTGGCACTTTGTGTTGGGTGGTGTGGCATTTGGTACTTTCTTTATGGCAACGGATCCGGTTTCCGCTGCGTTTACTAATCAGAGTAAGTGGGCTTACGGGATTTTGATTGGTGTAATGACGGTCGGTATCAGAGTGCTCAACCCTGCTTATCCAGAGGGGATCATGCTTGCTATCTTGTTTGCTAACCTGTTCGCACCATTGTTTGACTTTGTTGTAAAAGAGCAAAACATCAAGCGCAGACAAAAACGCGCAGCACGATAATAAATATGACCCAAAAGAAAAAGGCTTGCATTAGTGCAAGCCTTTCTATTTTTATCACGATCGATTTGAAGTTGATTTAACTCCACTTCAAATCAATCTCGAACGGTTGTGTGCTACCACAGTGTTCACCACACATTTCGTCATAAGCACTGTTATGAATTAGAGTTGCCGACGCCACACCCTGATCACTAAAGTGGTCACGTGCTTGATTGACACTCAAAAATTTCATTGGGTGCTGGTGGTCGTCTTTAATTAACTGCTTTTGCTCACCAACGATTTGGTAAGCCAAGTAAATCCCGCCTTCAAATGATTCAATTAGTAGATTCATCACAAACTCCATTTTTCTAGTTAGGTGGATATTGGTGTTACGTCGAATCGAGAACCAAGGTTCAAAGCGGGCATAAAAAAAGCAGTCCCAAGGGCTAATGCCGATCAGTTAA
>NZ_JBFRTR010000131.1:8768-23135 GCF_041474215.1 Vibrio sp. 10N.222.52.C12 | reverse complement strand
GTACAAATGATGCTTGTGAATTTATATTCAAATTTAATTTATATTTATTCTCTTATTTTAGGGTTAAGGTGTACCTATGGAACAGACAGATATCACGTCACTCATCCCCATTGTGATTACTTTGGTGTTGTCATTGGCGACAAGGAATGTGGTGATAGGCCTTTTTGCTGGTGTGCTGAGTGGTGTTGCAATGCTGACTGGCATGTTTAGCGAACTTAACCCGCTTGATACGTTTGGTACCATGGTGAAAGGTTACCTAGTCCCTCAACTTACCGACAGCTATAACGCTGGTGTGATCATGCTGTTGGTATTCATCGGTGGCTTTGTCGCATTGATGGAAAAGTCCGGTGGTGGCGTCGCGTTTGCAAAGCGAGTGACTCAGTGGGTAAGCAATAAATGCCAAGCTCAATTGTCAGCATGGTTGGGTGGAATCGTTATATTTTTCTCAGACTTAGGCACCCCTTTAATTGTTGGCCCTGTTTTTCGTCCCCTTTTCGATAAACTGAAACTTTCTAGACAGAAGCTAGCATTCATCATTGATTCAACCTCGTCGCCCGTTGCTATTCTTATCCCTTTCATTGGGTGGGGCGTGTATATCATGAGCCTTATTCAGAAAGAGTTCACGGCGTTGAATGTCAACATGTCCGATTGGGATGCGTTCATCGGTGCGATTCCTTTTCAGTTCTACGCATTCCTCGCGATTTTCATCGTTCCGCTCGTGTCCGTTAAAGGTTTAGATTTTGGGCCAATGGCAAAAGCTGAGCGTGATTGCCAGGCGGGAATTAACTCTGGCGTGAATAACGAATCACTAAATCCGTTCTCGCATAAAAATGCAAAGGCATCTTTTGTCTGGGCACCATTGTTAGTGATGCTGGTGGTGTTGTGTGCCATGCTGGTACCACAAGGTTTCCCGTTCCAAAAGGTCGCAGGTTCATCATTTAGAGCGGCGTTATCATCGGCTTATTTCTTTGCGGCGATTACATTAATTTCGTTAATGGCTTACTACGGTGTAAGAAAGTTGTCTGATGGTGTTTCTGTGTACTTAAAAGGCATGGGAAACATGATGCCAGTCGCGATCATCTTGGTATTGGCTTGGGCATTAAGCACCGTTGGTAAAGAGTTGGGTGCAGCGGCTTATATTGCTGAGCAAGCACAGAGCGGTTTCCCTTACTGGTTAGTACCTGCGGTCGCGTTCTTGCTGTCTGCCATTATCTCATTCGCAACGGGCTCATCGTGGGGAACCTTCGCGATAATGATGCCTTTAGTTATTCCAACCGCGATTGCGATAGATGCTCCGCTTCTCGTCGCGATTGGTGCCGTGTTATCGGGTGGCTTGTTTGGTGATCACTGCTCACCGATCTCTGAAACCACGATTCTTTCTTCAACCGGGGCTGGGTGTGATCAGTTTGAACACTTTAAGACGCAGCTACCTTACGCATTGATGAACGGCTCTATTGCTCTGATTAGTTTTGTAGTCGCAGGCTTTACGGGAAGTGCATTGGTTGTATTAGGTGCTCTTGTTGCTCAGTTGATTGTCGTGACGTTGTTAGCCAAGCGCGATGCGAGTAAAAACGCTTCTTCAGACGTTCAATCTCAAGTGTCTGAATCTAAACCACAACAAGCGTAATTTAATCTGTCCAAGTAGATACGAGATTTAATGGAGTAAACAAGTAACGAAAAGCTCGCCACCTGTTGCCTACGTTTGCTATTAAGGGGGCGCTTACTCAAATCTAAAGACTCTTTTCGCATCCCCATCTCTTTTATCGTACCTAAAAAAACCTCGTCATTCCCCACAGTAAGTAACGAACGTGACAGAGGGCTCTTGTGTGCCGCAAGTGCTCATATCGAAGAGTAGATTCCAGATATCCCGTCCCTCGATTCTAGAGTGACGTAGCACCAGGCTTTGTCTCATTGCCTCAACACTTACCTCACTCGTCATTCCTTACAGTGAGGAACGAACGTGATAGGGAATCTGTTTATTGATAGTTTCGGTGAATTGAATAGGTTCATTATGAAACCTATTTTCCATAAGATCATTTACACAATCTTAGTTTTCGATAACTGGATTACCTAGTTGTACGGTTTATAGATTAAAATTTTCTGATAATTTTTATCGCTTTTTTTTAATCAACCACTTTAATAAGGTAAATTCGCAATGTCGACCAAACTAGCTAACCCAGCGCCACTAGGCTTAATGGGTTTCGGTATGACCACTATTCTTCTTAATATCCACAACGCAGGTTTCTTTCCAATCGATTCAATGATTCTTGCTATGGGTATTTTTTACGGTGGTTTGAGCCAAGTTATCGTGGGCACAATGTGTTTCAAACGTGGTGACACGTTCGGTACAACTGCGTTTACTTCTTACGGCCTATTCTGGTTGTCTTTGGTTGGTTTAATCGTGATGCCTTACATGGGTCTACCTGCAAGCCCTGCAGCATTCATGGGTTGGTACCTACTACTATGGGGCATCTTCACAGGCTTCATGTTCATCGGCTCTCTATGCTACCCAGTGGCGAAGCAAGTAGTATTCGGTTCACTAACTATTTTGTTCTTCTTGCTAGCCGCTCGTGATTTCACTGGCAGCGAACTAATCGGCACTATCGCTGGTTTTGAAGGTATTTTCTGTGGCGCTTCAGCTATCTACTTTGCAATGGCACAAGTAATCAACAACGAATACGGCCGCACAGTACTGCCTATCGGTGAGAAGAAAGCACCTCAAATGGCAACACAAGAAATCGCTGCTTAATACTCTAACTCGGGAACAGTTAGTTTGTTATAAGCCATTTATTGGTTATGAACAAAACAAAAGGGGTTAGCCGAAATGGCTAACCCCTTTTTTATGCGTTATTAATAGAGCCAGTTAAAGAGGTCTATTTGTTAAAGCGATCTATTTGCTAAGGAAAGCTTAAGCTGAAGGTTGCTCTACAGGTTTAGTGTCTGCAGCTTCTGCTTCTGGAGACTTGCCTGTTTTACGCTTGTACTTCTCTTCCCAGTAAGTTGCACCTTTAATGCCTAGTTTTACAGGGTTGAATGTGTACTCAGTTACGCCTTGTTTCTGCTGTTCTTCGTAGTCAGCTAGAGCTTTAAGCGCAGGCTTAGACATGAAGAAGATGATCAGAATACCAACGATGTTTAACCATGCCATCAAGCCAACACCAACATCACCCATTGCCCATGCAAGGTTCGCTGTTTTAACTGTGCCATAGAAAACGGCAGTGATAAGAACAAGCTTAAGTACGAACATCATGCCAGGGATCTTGATGGTACGACGTAGGTAAGCAATATTCGTTTCTGCGATGTAGTAGTAAGCAAGAATCGTTGTAAATGCGAAGAAGAACAGAGCAAATGCGATGAATGGCTTACCAATGCCTGGTAGTGCACTTTCAATAGCAAGCTGTGTAAATACAGGACCATTCGCACCAACGTTTGCTGCTAGGTTCTGAACAAGGAATACACCCTCAGCACCGCCGTGAACGTTGTAAGCACCAGTGATGATGATCATGAACGCTGTAGCTGAACATACTAGAAGTGTATCGATGTAGATAGAGAACGCTTGTACTAAACCTTGCTGAGCTGGGTGATCAACACTTGCAGCAGCTGCCGCGTGAGGACCAGTACCTTGACCTGCTTCGTTTGAGTAAACACCACGCTTAACACCCCAACCAATTGCAGCACCGAAGCCTGCCATAGGTGTGAATGCATCACCAACAATCATTGCGAAAACAGTTGGCACTTGGCTGATGTTTAGCAGAATGATAACGAACGCGATGATGATGTAAGCCAATGCCATGAAAGGAACAACGATCTGTGTGAAGTTCGCAATACGTTTAACACCACCAAAGATGATGAAAGCAAGGATGATAGCAACAACAGTACCGGTGAAAATTTTAGCGAAACTGAATGTACCGACAGCTGTTTCAATCATGTCACCTGAACCAAATGCAGCTTCTACAGCATTACCAATACTGTTTGACTGAACACCTGGAAGCAAAATACCACATGCAAAAATAGTCGCGATTGCGAAGATCCATGCGTACCACTTCTGACCCATTGCTTTTTCAATGTAGTAAGCCGGACCACCACGGAACTGGCCTTCGTCTTCTTCTTTGTAGATTTGCGCTAGCGTAGATTCTGCATAAGCAGTCGCGGCGCCAAAGAAGGCTACAACCCACATCCAGAATACTGCACCTGGGCCACCGAAACCGATAGCGGCAGCAACACCAGCAATGTTACCTGTACCTACACGGCCAGATAGCGAAACGGCTAGAGCTTGGAAAGACGAGATGCCTTTTGATGAGCTTTTACCCGATAGTAGCAAGCGCCACATTTCAAAGAAGTGACGGATTTGAACAAATCGAGTCATGATGGAGTAGAACAAACCTGCACCTAAACATAGGTAGATAAGTACTGGACTCCAGATTATTCCATTCAAAAAATCAACGAATGACTGCATGAGTATTTTCCCTGTTAGTTTTGCTTATGATTGTTTTTCGAACAACACAATACTTCACTTGTAACCCGAGTGTTAAATTATTTAACTGCCTATTAGGATTACTGTGACATAAAGCATGTTACAGGGGGGTGTTTGTTAACGCTTAGTGCTAATTTGATAATCGTTCCATTAAAATTGATATGCAATTAGTTGTTTTTAGTGTCGGTTTGTAAAGTGAATAAATAGTGATTAATACAAATTTTCGAAACTCACAATATGTGTCAGAAGGGAAAATAGAAGAAAAATGAGAGGAAACGTTGTTCAGTACTAATGACTGTTAACACATTACGACGGTAAAGACGCAAGAATATATCACCGATATAGTGAAATTAGGCAGGTTTAAGGGGAGGTATTATTTAAAATGTCAGTAGTGATTTTTAGAACTTTCCGTAAGGATTACCGCAATCAGAAATCGTGAATCAATCGCCTGTTTTAAACGACTTTAAATCCTTTTCCAACCAAAGCTTGAGCGAATTCAGACTGAGTATTTGGCTCGCCATGAATCAAATGCACCTCTTTCGGTGGCGTCGCGATGCCTTCTATAAATTGGTAGAGGTCCCCTTTATCAGCATGGGCAGAATAGCCAGACATGCCATGAATTTGAGCATTAACCTCAACGTCTTTGTTATCAATATAAACCTGCATTTCCCCTTGTTGCAGCTCTCGTCCGAGCGTTCCGTGCGCTTGATAGCCAGCTAAAATTACATCGGTTCGTTTATCGGGAAGCAAGGCGGATAAGTAGTTCATTATCCTGCCGCCCTGACACATCCCAGAAGCTGCGACCACAATCGCGGGTTCACCTGTCGACTTTAGGCGATTCACGATTTTCTTGTGCATTCTATGCCCATCAACGGTAATGCACTGTTCAAAAGCGAGTGGGTGACGTTTCAGTTCAAGACGCTGCTTTGCTTCTTGTCCCCACAACTCTTTAAAGCGTCGGTATGAACGCGTCACTTTCTGAGTCATCGGAGAATCGAGAATAATAGGAATATCGCTACTGAGTTGATGCTTAAAGATCAGGTGTTCGATATCAAACAGCAATTCCTGAGTTCTGCCGATACTAAAAGCTGGGATTAGAATAACGCCACCATCGAGCAGTGAACGATCAATAATGGCCTTGAGACGCTCAGATCGCGTAGCAATATCATCATGTGTACTGGTGCCATAAGTGGATTCGATAAACAGATAGTCGGCTTGTCGTGGTGGCTTAGGATCGGGCAGTAGTGGTGTGTTACTTGGGCCTAAATCGCCAGAAAAGACCACCACCTCTTGGTTGGGTAACTTAATCTCGATATAGGCAGAACCTAAGATGTGCCCCGCAGGTTGAAAGCGAGCATACAGAGTATTTGGCCTATCATGATCCTTTCCGTTGTTTTGCTGTTTAGACGTGATTGGAAACCATTCCCCGTAAGGCTTGGGAGCAATTAACGAATGAATCTTTTTGAGTATCAGCTTCGACTGTTTATTGCTGAGTCCTTGCAGCTTTAAGCCATCCTCAATCATTAAAGGGGCAAGTTCAGCGGTGGCTTGCGTGCAATAAATCGGTTGGTTAAACCCACTGGCGAGTAACCAAGGTAATCGGCCAATATGATCAATGTGAGTATGGGTCAGCAGCAGAGCGTTGAGGTGGGATGTTTCAAATTCAATATCAAGAGGGCGAGTGTCCGCACCTTGAAGCTTTTTACCTTGAAGATCTAAACCTTGAAAAAGGCCACAATCGATGAGCACCGCTTGGCCTGAATCTCTTAGCTCGTGACAAGATCCTGTGACAGTATGTTTGCCACCATGGTGAATCACTTCCATCGTTTGCTCCCATTGCTCTATAAAGCCGTTAACGCCTGTTTTTATTTTGCGGATAAGCGCCAGCAAGTAAAACAAGAACAATGAGAGTTGCGATCGTTGAGTGTCTTTTTAAGTAACTGAGCGATGACTCAGTGGTTTCGTTGCGAGTTAGTTCGTAGAAGAACGATCTGAATCCAACTCTGTTTTTTGCTGCGCCTCTAAACGAGCCACTTCGGCATCAAGCTCTGCTATTTTCTCTGCCATGAGTGCGTGACAGCGATTGGCCAACTCTCTCGCATCGCTAAGCTTGTATCCGGATACATCGATAGGTTCCAACATCTCGGTGATCACAATGCCATTATTGGCACGATTAAAGTCGATCTTATTGTGCGTGGTGCTAGTACACATCGGGGTGATAGGCACACCAGCTTCAATTGCCATTCGGAAAGCGCCTGTTTTGAACGGCAGTAGTCCACGCCCTTTACTACGGGTTCCTTCCGGGTAAACCCAAACAGACAGATCTCTCTGATGAATCGCTTCCGCCACTTGCTTGATGGTATCGCGTGCTTTGGATTTGTCTTCGCGGTTAATCATGATGTTACCGGTGATCCAATACAGCAGGCCAAAGAAAGGCACGTACAACAAATCGCGTTTGCCCAATGAAACAGTGCGTGGTCTTAGCATTCCTGGATCGGTCACAAAATCCAATATGCTTTGGTGGTTAGAGATGTAGACGCTGTTTTCTGGTGTCGGGGCATTGTCTAGGCCGCGTTGCACCAGTTTTACACCGATGATCTTTTGGAGTTGGTTGAACCAACGACAGAAAACGTACACATGCTTGGGGTTCTTGGGGCTAAACAAGCAGTAAACAAAAGCACATAGAGTGGTGAAAATAATAAACACCGTAGCCAAAATAATACGAAGAACAGCAAGCACAATTCACTCCTTACTCACCGCAGATGGCAGTGATTAAATAGTTTTAGATGCTTGAAGTTTTCACTCTATTTAACCGAATTGCAACAATTAACTGTTATAGGGTTCTGTTTTTAGATCTTTATATAAAACAAGGACTAACAATGGGTGTTTGACACGATTATCGAGCTTACACGTGTTCACCAGTAGCGAGGCATGTTCACCAATACTGTTTATTTGGATCCAACTCTTCTACCCATTCAGGATCTTGACGCGACTCTAAATAGAGTTGTAGGCCGTTATAGGACATGAAAGCTGCAGGGCCGCCGAGGTGCTCGAAATAGTCAAAATACTCATCTTCGAGAGCACAAAGGTGGGCTAAATCTTTAACCTTGTTAGCCAGCGCCCACTGAATGGCAAATACAGGCGCTATTGAGCCTGAAATATTCACCTCTTCGACGTTTGGGTTAAACATTGAATTAGCTTGCTCAAGCAGTATCTCTTCTTGTTCAGACTCTTGTTGTAGTACCTCTTCGACGATCTCCGAGCGCTTGGTATTAGAGACATTCTTGTTCAGCTTGGTGATTCGCAGTGCGTAGCTAAACCTTTCTGATGAAACGATGTCGACAAGCTGCGACAACAGCTCTTTGTCTACGCCTGCTGCCTTGGTGAAATAGTCGATACATGAATTGATTGAGGCATAACGAGTACCGTCAAACTCAAAGCCACTGGTTTCGTCGTATACCTCAAGTGGGATGTCATCAACCGACAAAGGCCAGCCTTTATAATCGACGCGTTGCTTGGCGATTTGATACATCTTCCAAGCGCTGCGCCCAAACCCACCGAGCGTCGAACCCGAGAAATCAGAATCAATAAGCTCTTGCTCCGTCCAGTTCTCACCGATGCCAAGGTGCTTAGCGTACTTGTCTATCAGAGTGTGTTTTATCTGATCGCGCACAGACCAAATTGAGGTCAGATTCTTTGAATAGTTAATTCTCGCACACTCATTACAAGCCGGCAGTGCTATCGGTGAATGGCCAATCTTGGCAACTGCCTGCGCTGTCTTAGGAAATTCAACAAGGTTACTGGAAGGCTCACCACAAAACCAACAGGTGTGGCGCAGGTTGAACGGGGTATCTATGTGCGAGTATGTGTTCATTAGTTTTCTATCGGTTTGGTGCTTGAGGCGAGTTAATCATCTTCAAACAATTATCTCTGTTCGCACGTCAGCTTGCACCTTGTTTGTTTTTGTTTTGCTGACGAGACTGATTCGCCTGATGCACTCATTAGGTGGATATTGATATAAAACAGTCACTAACGATAAATATTGCTCGGTGTGGCTGAACTTGCATGAGCTGCTAGCAATCGCCTAAGCTCCCCATTACTATTGAGATAGACTCCTTACTCCAATAGCGCATATGTCCTCATCGATTCCTTTTTACGATAAAAATGCTCACACACTTTGCCAGCAGTACAACTCAGTGACGTTCGAGACGGTGCATAAAAGCTGGCAAGCTTATTGGCCTTTAGAGGGCGATAAAGTATTAGATGTCGGTGCTGGGAGCGGTCGTGATGTGCTATGGATGCACAAAGCCGGAGCTGATGTTATTGCGATAGAACCAAGTGCTTCATTACGCGAACAAGGCTCGAAATATACAGGCCCAAGTGTTACCTGGATTGATGATTCACTTCCCTCGCTTAGCCGCACTGAAAACCTCGGAATGCGTTTTGACTTGATATTGGTCAGTGCTGTGTGGATGCACCTTGCACCGTCATATCGAGAGCGAGCATTCAGAAAGTTATCTAACTTACTCGCTCCAAATGGCAAATTGGTGATTACCCTACGTCACGGAGAGTTTCATGACGACCGAGAGGGTTATGAGGTCTCGGTTGAAGAGCTTGAGCGTTTGTCGAAGAACAGTGCTTTGTTGGTGCGTCATGTTGATAACAGCCAAGACACCTTGAAGCGCTGTGAGGTTTGGTGGCAAACCGTGGTGATGACCTTGCCAGATGATGGCTCCGGTGATTTGAACAAGGTGCGCCACATTATTGTGAATGACAACAAGTCGGCCACATACAAGTTGGCTTTGTTGAGAACATTACTGCGAATTGCTGATGCGCATTCAGGCGCTGTGATTGATCGAACTGATGGAAAAATTTCTCTACCAGTGGGCTTGGTTGCTCTGTATTGGGTTAGGCAGTTTAAGCGACTGATTGATATCGACATAGAAGGCGCAGGGATTCAGCAAAATAGCAACACAACGAAGGGACTTGGGTTTGTAAAAGAGGATGGGTGGAATAAACTCAAACACTTAAGTGCTGATGATCTAGCGATAGGCGCTATGTTTCTCGGCGATGAAGCTAAGGCTCTACAAAAGCTATTTTCACAAACGATCAGCACCATTAAATCAGGACCTGTGACTTTCATTTATCAAGGCTCGAAAGACAACCGACTATTCGATATATACCCACCTCACAAACGACGGAAGAGCCGAGAATCACTGGTCATTGATAGTGAGTTCTTAGAAAGTTTTGGTTATTTCACTCTCGATGAAAGCCTGTGGGAGTGCTTTAGAATCTACCACTCTTGGATTGAACCACTGGTGGTGAATCAATGGGTCATGGAGATGCAGCGTTTCGAGTTGAACCGACAGCGAAGCATTTCACTACAGACTTATCACGACTGCTTGGTATGGATCGATCAAAACCATGATACTCGCGATGTGCGTAAACGTGTCGAGCAACTTAGATCTGATCGTGCCGACATTGTCAGCGTGTGGAGTGGAAAATCATTAAAAAATGAGTATCACGTTGATCACTGTTTGCCTTTCGCTTACTGGCCAAACAACGATAAGTGGAACCTCTTTCCTACTACAAGCAAAGAGAACTTAAGTAAAAGTGATAAAGTTCCTACGGCTGAAAAGCTGCGCTCGTCTAAGTCGAGGATTCTAGAGTGGTGGCAACTCGCTTGGAACGATTCGGCTCATTTTGAACAACAATTCTTTTCAGAAGCCGCGCTTTCGTTACCTAACATCCCTGCGCAGTGTCGAGACTTTGAAGAGGTGTTCGATGCAATGGGCTTGCAGGTACGTGGTGTAAAAAGCAGACTTCTGATTAGTGAGTGGCACTGATCATTAAGTGGGCTAGTTATCCCAAATAACCCTCAACAAACTAATCATCGAGAACATAATGAAATACATCGGAATTGATGGCTGCAAGTCGGGTTGGATCGCTTGGATTGTCTCTGACAATGAGATACCTGCGTTTAAAGTGGTAAACACCCTCGATGAGCTAGCGAGTGATCTTATCGGTTCAACGGCGCTTATCGATATGCCTATTGGTTTTAGTGATGCACAAACTCCAGATCGCTTGTGTGACAAAGCAGCAAGGCGTTTTCTAACCAGCAAACGTGGTTCTTCGGTGTTTCCGGTTCCGTGTCGTGAGGCGGTTTACCAAACCGATTACATTGCGGCGTGCAGTGCCAATGTGGAGCAGCTTGATAAGAAGTTTTCTAAACAGACTTGGGGAATTGTGCCCAAGATTCGCGAGCTTGATGAGCTCATTGAAACTCATCCCAATCTTTCTATCAGGGAATCACATCCTGAAGTGGTGTTTGCAGCATTGAAAGACGAACCGCTGACGTTTTCAAAACGAACGCAAGAAGGCAAAGAGGAACGGCTTTCTATTATTCAGCAGCTATCCCCTCAATGGTGTGACCGCTTGTCGTTGGCCATTTCAAATACCAAACGTAAAGACGCCGCGATAGACGATATTTACGATGCGTTCGTACTTATGTTAGTTGCCTATTACGCTCCGCAATTATCGACCTTACCTGAACTTTCTGATGTTGGTGGAGAAGCTGACAAGGATCAGAACGGACGAGTTAGAGAGATTGTTTACTGGAACAAAACACGCTAACAAAGCGTGCGCTCAACTTGGCTTAATATGCTATTTTCCAACTTCTGCTACTTTTCACTCTTACTATTTTGAGTTTTTGATATGAAACGTTTTATTGTCGGCTGTCTGGCCACTGTGCTCAGTGCAGTGAGTTATGCCCAAGTCGCTCCTATATCTCAATGGCAATGCGACATGATGAAAAAGAACAATGTCTTGAGTAGTGGTGCGCCCGTTGGTTGTGAGCGACTATCCAAAGTGGATTTCGATTTCATTAGTTTCAAAGGGGAAACGCAACAGGGCAATATGATCGTGCTTGATGTTATTGCGCCTGCTGTTGAACAAATCTTTTCAGAGCTCAAACAGCGCAATTTTCCTCTTCATTCCGCTCGCCTAATGCGTGAATTCAGAGGTGATGATAGCGCCTCAATGGATGCGAACAACAGCAGCGCCTTTAACGCTCGTCCTATTACAGGCGGAGGAGGTTGGTCGAAACATGCCTATGGTGTGGCAATCGACATCAACCCAGTTCAAAACCCTTTCTTAGAGTTTGATAGCAACGGAAGAATCACGGTAAAGCCTTCACAATCTGCGACTCGTTATGTGAACCGTACTCGTTTTCGTGCTCGTGATGAAATTGAACGCCGCGGCATGGCTGAAGATGTGGTGGAGCTGTTTGCCCATCACGGATTTATGATCTGGGGAGGGGATTGGAATAGCCCAATCGATACTCAGCATTTTGAGGTTGGATCAAGAAAGTTCGTTAACCAACTGCTCTCTAAACCACAACCTGAAGCCGAGGTGTTATTTGAGCGCTACGTCAAATCTTATCGACAGTGCTATCTCAAAAATAAAGGTGAGGACGCAGAAAAAGCTCGAGCTATCTGTGCAAAGAAAACAGTCGGGACTTTTTAGTGCTATGTTTATCTAGAACCGTTTGTGTTTTAGCAAGTTAAACTCGCTTCAGGTGTGTTTTGAATAGCTAAGGTCAGCGCTCGTCGTTGGCCTTTTTTGTATTCATTTCTTCAATAGAACACCGAGCATTGAAAAGGTTATTGGGTATCCATTAGTCAATAATCGATAAGCGAATGCAGCGCAAAGTCATCGGTTTGTCATTTAAAAACTCATAGCGTTAACGTTATGTGAGAACCATTGCTGGTGGGGGAACTCTTCGCGCAAACGCCAGTATTATTAGTGAACTGATCACAACGGACCAACTAATGAAAAAGATACCTTTGGCTCTAACTCTTTTAAGCACTCTACTTTTTTCACAATACACTTTGGCTACTGACACTTCACCTACCACTCAAAATCCCACTTACGAACTCGATGGTAAGTCGGTATTAGGTCGCACTGAGAACGTGTACCTATCTAGCGTTCAAGGGCTAAAAGACGTTCCTTTCATTGGTAAAATTGATACCGGTGCGGAAACCACTTCTATGCATGCTGAAGACATTCATGTGAAGAGCTCTAATCCCGATTACCAAAATCTCAAAGACCAAGAGTTGATGGCGGCGTTAACCGAAGACCTGTTGAACAATTCCGATGTTGATTACGATGATTGGGATGGCAGTACCTTAGCGAAATATGAGGCTGTGGTGTCTTTTAAGGTCCAAAACCCACGCACGGGAGACATGGTATTAATCGAAGCGCCTTTAGAGCGTGTCAGCATGATACGCAGCCGCACCAGCAGCACGCCTTTACTTCGTCCTACCGTAAAAATGTCGCTTACCATTGCAGACCAAGAGCTAAAAACAGACGTTAACCTGACCGACAGAAGCCACTTCTCTGCGCCAGTATTGATCGGAAAAACCTTCCTTGCGGACAACGCTCTGGTGTTTGCAGGTTACGACTACTTGCAAGAGCAAGAAAACGCAACGGTGGTAGGCCGTAAAGAGGTGGTTTCTATCTCGGGAATGGCGATAAATGCGACTTTCTCTTTAAAGAACCGCTACAGCATTTTGCATGCAAAAGACATCGACATAGACAAAAAGAACAAAGAAGTGACGTTTGATATGTTCGACAACGGCGGCAAGCAAAAAGAGATGACATTGCCGTTGGTTCGTATGTTAAGCGTGAGCGGTAAGAAGAGACCTTTGGTGTATGTGCCTGTTCAACTCGATGAAAACACCACAAAAGACGTTCTGGTGTACCTACGTGAGCGCTCGAGTAGTGAGTCGCAGTTGAGATTTGGAACCAACACCGCCAGCGAGCTCTTCATGATAGACACCAGTGCTGAGAATATTTTATCAGAAGGTTCAGAGAACTTTAGTGATGTGGCTGAGTCTGGTGAGCCTATGATTATCTCGCCGGAAGAGGACATCACCCTAGATGACTTCCCGCTTAAGGCTGTGGCTTCTTTCACTGTCAATACACCTTTGCTGAAGGTCGACAGTTTTGAAATGACAGGTAAAGGCAAAGATGCTTCCGTTGAATTTTATCTTACGGATGTAAATGGTGAGAAGCAGAAGGTGACCAAGCCAATTATTAAGAAGCTTAAAGTCGGGGATGATACTCGCCCTGTTGTAAGTGGTGAGTTTGCGGTGTCTGGAAAAGTGCGTACGCAAGAGTTCGCCATCGACGTGCTCAATACAAATGAGAAAGAAGCGTACTTTATTTTAGGCAAGAAGATGGCAAAAGAGGGCGTTTACGTTAATACGCGTTCTGATTACCTTCTGAAAGCCGAACCACTGTTTAAAGTTGGGCATATTGAAGTAGTAGAAGTGAACGGCATGAAGTTCCCGGCCAAGCTCGACACTGGTGCGGATGTAAGCTCAATGAACGCAGTCAACATCAAACGATTTAAGAAAGATGGCCAAGACATGGTGAGCTTTACCTATCAAAACAACCAAGGCGATAAGCAAGATTTCACCAAGCCAGTGATTGATGTAATGCGCATTAAAGCCAAGAAAGGCGAGAAGGTGAACATTCGCCCTGTGGTAGAAATGAAGGTTAAGCTCGGAGACCTAGAGAAAGAGGTGAGGGTAAACCTTCAAGACCGTTCTCGCTTCGAATACAGCATGATCCTAGGTAAGAACTTCTTGAAGCACGGCGCAGTAGTGAGCAGCGATGAAGATTACTTGTTAGGTGATATGGAGTAACCCCTAAACTTATCTAAGTTCGTAGCAGAACAGATCTAAACAGCCACACATTTCATTAATGGGATGTGTGGCTTTTTGTTGAGTGTCTGGTTTTACTATTGATGTGCTAATGGTAACTCATTGTTAATAATGTGATTTTTCATATTATGGCAAGTAAAATAAAGATAAAAAAAGGGCCAACTC
>NZ_JBFRTR010000131.1:0-7925 GCF_041474215.1 Vibrio sp. 10N.222.52.C12 | reverse complement strand
ACTCTTTCGAGTTGGCCCTTTCCAAACGTTTGGTGGAGCTGGCGGGAGTTGAACCCGCGTCCAAAAATCATTCATCATTGGTACTACATGCTTAGTCGATCTTTAATTTCACCAGCAACCTGCGAACCGACACGCTAGTTAAAGGCTAACCTGAATTATAATTCGCGCTTTTCCTCTCAGGTGGGAGAAGCCGCGCTAGCTAGTTTGGGTTTGATCTCTTATTGGTCCCCGTCTTACGAGCGGAAGCTAGGGTAAGAGAGCTCTGAGCAGGTTATTAAGCTGCTAGTGCGTAGTTTTCGTCGTTTGCGACTATTTTTTTGCGGCTTTTAACGTGGCCAACCGCCCCACGGCATGCACCTCAGACTTCAAAATTCCTGTCGAATCCTAAATCAGCCCCAAGTGTTATTTGCATAGTACCAGAAAAGCTTACCCTGTCTAGCACTGTGCGTTTAAGTGCTTAAAATTAACGCAAATTACTCTTCATAATTCGTGCTTTATCTCTCGCCCAATCTTTTTCTTTCATATCAGTACGTTTATCGTGCAGCTTTTTACCTTTCGCTACGCCAACTTTAATCTTCGCCCAAGAGCGAGACCAGTAAAGTGCGGTTGCGACAAGCGTCATGCCTTCACGGTTAATACGACCGATAAGGTTGTCGAGTTCTTTTCTCGACATTAATAGTTTACGGATACGTGTTGGGTTCGCCACGATATGAGTACTCGCTTGAGTTAGCGGAGTAATCGTCATACCACTGATGAATGCTTCGCCATCTCGGATGTATACGTAGCTTTCTGCGATATTGGTTTTGCCTTCACGTAGGGATTTTACTTCCCAGCCTTGTAGCTCAAGCCCCGCTTCTATCTCATCATCGATGAAATATTCGTGGCGAGCTTTCTTATTAAGCGCAATGGTATTACTACCGGCTTTTGATTTTGATTTATTCTTTGCCATAATGGCCTCATTATACGGAATGCGCCCTAGATGGGGAATCCTTTTTATTTGCGCTCTGGCCCAATACAATTAAAATTGCAGTTTGTGTTAATGTAACGCTGTCTTTAACAGGAGTCTATATGCCAAAGGTTACTCGTTCAGCATTAGTGTCTTTTAGTGCCGACCAGATGTTCAGCTTGGTCAATGATGTTGCTCGTTATCCTGAGTTTTTGCCAGGATGTTCTGGTTCTCGTGTGATCGAATCTTCAGATTCCGCGATGGTGGCTTCGGTTGATGTCTCTAAAGCTGGTATCAGTAAAACATTCACTACGTCGAATCGAATGGCGGATGGTGCTGAAATTTTAATGGAGCTGGTAGATGGCCCGTTTAAGAAGCTGGAGGGGGGCTGGTATTTCACTCCTCTAGACGACCAAGCATGTAAGGTTGAACTTAAACTAGAGTTTGAATTTTCTAGTCGAATGATTGAAATGGCATTTGGCAAGATTTTCAATGAACTGACAAGCAATATGGTCAGTGCTTTTACTCAACGAGCGAAACAGGTTTACTAAGCCATGACTATTGAATCAGATATGATCCACGTAGAAGTTGTGTTTGCGCTTCCACATGAGCAGCGTGTATTTACCTTAGTGGTAAATAAGAACGCGACCGTTGAAGAGATTATTGCGCAGTCTGGTGTTTTAGAGTTGTATCCAGAAATCGACTTGGCGAAAAATAAAGTTGGCGTATACAGCCGCAACGTTAAGTTAGATGCAACCGTTCGAGATAAAGATCGTATCGAAATTTATCGAGCACTGTTAGCCGATCCAAAAGAAATTCGCCGTAAGCGTGCTGAACAAGCGAAAGCGGCGGCTAAATCGTAATACCAAACAAATTTGAATGATAAAGAAGCTCGCATTAGCGAGCTTTTTTTCATCTGTTTGTTAGACAATACAGTCTACAGTCTCATTTGTTAGCAGATATTAAAAAGCCTGCTCATATGAGCAGGCTTTTGCGATTCTTGCTTTTGACTGGAAAGCTTTGTTAGTTGAAAGCTAGCGAAGGCTTTCGAAGAATTCATCACTGGCTTCAAAATCACCATTGATCGTCACTAAGGTGCCCGTTGCATCAAAGTTAACAACAAGATTTTTTTGAATCGAGTCTTCATGGCCTTTTGTGTGGTGGTAAATGTAGTACCACGTATCTGGGTAGCCATTTTCGATAAGCATAGGTGAGCCCATAACGTAACGAACTTGTGTTTTTGTCATGCCAAACTTGAGCTGATCGACAGCTTCCTGTTCAACATAGTTACCCTGATTGATGTCAATTCGATAAACCAACTTCTCTAATAGAGAGCAACCGGTCAACATTGTTAGTGCAAGTGGAACTGCAACTAACCACTTTTTAATTCGCATAGTTTGAGATCTTTCTTCGCTAAAATACTGCCTGATAATAAACAAGCTCCAGCAAGAAGTAAAAAGCTCCTTGCGCTTTGAGCTTGTTATGACTGGCAATTTTGAATTAAGTTGCAAAATTGCCAAGAATTTTCGGTAAATTATCAGAAAGTTGCTGAATATGTAACCTATGCTGCGATTAATAACTCTTTTGCATTGGCAAGCGTCGATTCGGTAATCTGGCTGCCACCAAGCAGTCGAGCAAGCTCTGAAACGCGTTGTTGCTCATCAAGCGTGTGCATTTGAGTCTCGGTTTTACCTGATTTCGTGTTCTTCGCTACAAAAAGTTGTTGGTGACCGCAACCGGCAACTTGAGGTAAGTGAGTCACGCACATAACTTGTGTCGATTCGCCCAGCTTACGTAGCATTTTTCCGACAACCGCAGCGGTTGGTCCACTGATACCCACATCGACTTCATCGAAAATCAGGCTTGGTGTATCCACTTTTTGCGCTGTGATCACCTGAATCGCTAATGAGATTCGTGATAACTCACCACCAGAGGCCACTTTCGCAATCGGCTGCATCGGTTGGCCTGGGTTGGTCGAAACAATGAAGGTCACGTTATCCATACCCAATGGAGAAGGGTGTGTGTTGGTGTTGTTCACTTCAATGGCAAACTGCGCTTTTTCCATGCTCAGTTCGTGCATGCTTTGCGTGATCAGCTTGTTGAGCTCTTTTGCGTAACGAGTTCGAGATTTATGAAGCTTCTCTGATTTAGCAACGAACGATTGGTATTGGTTTTCCACCTCGTTTGCCAGTTCTTCTAATTTTTCATCAGAGCAATCAAGCGCTTCAACTTGTTGTAGTAAGTCTTGATGGTGCTTATACAGCTCTTCAGGTAACACGTGGTGTTTACGAGACATCGACATCACTTTAGAGAAACGCTCCTCAACGTAAGCCATACGACCGGGATCAACATCAATGCTGTCTAGGTATGTTCTTAACTCGTTGTTGGTTTCTTCAATCTGAATAATGGCTTCGGAAAGCAAGTTTGGTAACTCGGCTAATCTTTCATCTAGCTCAGCTAGCTGAATTAAGGAGTTATTGGCCGATTGCAGAATACCAAGCGCATTAACTTCTTCGCCTTCATAAATAAGCTCGATAGCTTGCTGACAGGTTGTGGCCAGTTCTCCGCTATTGGAGAGGCGCTTATGCTCTTGTTCGAGGTCTTCATATTCTTCCTCCCCAATAGACAGCTCATTTAACTCTTTGATTTGGTATTCAAGAAGTTGTTTTTGAGCTTGATTTTGCTGGCTATTTTCACGTAACTCTTTCAAGTGGTTATCGGCTTGTCGCCAGGCTTGGTAAGCATTACGTGTCGATTTCAACAGGTTCAAGTGGCCTGCGTATTGATCAAGCATGGCCATTTGGTAATCGCTCTTCATCAACTGATGATGCGCATGTTGACCATGGATGTTGATCAGCAGTTGTCCTAGCGATTTCAATTGCGAAAGAGGGACAGGGCTACCGTTGATGAATGCACGAGAACGACCTTCTTTTGAGATGGTTCTGCGCAGGATGCACTCACTGCCATCAAGCAATTCGTTGTCTTCTAACCAGCGGGTAGCATGCAGATTGTTCTCAAGTAAAAAAGCGGCACTGACTTCGGTTTTTTCTTCACCTTGTCGAACCATTCCTGCATCGGATCTTCCTCCAAGGCATAAGCCTAAAGCATCGATAGCGATAGATTTACCCGCACCAGTTTCCCCGGTGATTGTTGTCATGCCTTTAGAGAGTTCTAGCTGTAAAGACTTAACAATAGCGAAATTATTAACACTTAAATGAGCCAGCATTTTTATTTACCTGTATAAATGAACAATACTGTATATAAGCTCAGTATATACTGTTTCTTTATACAGTAAAGTCGACAGGTGAAAATTTTTTGCGACAGCTCTCAGAATTGAGCTTGTCTGTAGATCACTGAAACCGCTATAGATTCCCAACTCAGTCGTTCCTCCCTCTTGGGAATGACGATGTGGTGGATTGGCGTAAAGATAGAGGCGGTGGGCTTTTAATCGGCAATAAAAAAGGCTGACGAATGTCGTCAGCCTTTTTAAAATCGTTCGCTTTTCACTTAGAACAGCTTGCTCGACCAGCCTAGCTTGTTACGTAGAACGTGGTAGTAGTTGTAGTCTTTAGGGTGGATCAGTTTGAGCACATTTGGGCTTTGGTAAATGTGGATCTCATCACCAGGAGAAACCGGTAGCGAGATTTGACCATCACAGCTCACTTCCTGAGTTCCACGGTTATCAGGCGATACGATAAGCTTAATACGACGCTTGCCATCCACCACTAATGGGCGGCTTGAAAGGGTGTGCGGGAACATTGGCACGAGTGAGATAGCATTTAGGCTTGATGACAGGATAGGGCCGCCGCCGGAAAGCGAGTAGGCGGTAGAACCTGTCGGTGTTGAGACGATTAAGCCATCAGAGCGCTGTGAGAAGGCGAAGCTGTCATCGATATACACTTCGAACTCGATCATGTGAGCAACTTGGCCGGGGTGCAGTACAGCCTCATTAAGGGCTGCATTGTGGCTTTTTATCTGGCCGTGACGATGAATTTCCGTTTCAAGTAAGAAGCGCTCTTCTTCCATGAACTCGCCTTTGAGAACATCAGTAAGCGCACTCTGGAAGTTTTCAGGGTTGAGATCGGTTAGGAAACCAAGATTGCCTCGGTTAACACCAATCACTGAAATGTCGAAACGTGACAAGATTCTAGCGGCACCGAGCATATTTCCGTCACCACCGACCACAATAGCGAGATCGGCGCGTTTACCTAATTCAATCAGGCTAGAAAAATGTTCTTTTGGGATGTCGTCCAAAATAGTGGCGAGTCTGTCATCAACAAACACTTGATAACCCTCAGCACTTAACCACTGATAGAGCTCTCTATGAGTCTGAATTGCTTGCTGATCTCGAGGTTTACCGATAATGGCGATGACTTCAAATGGCTTTTTCATAACGTTTCCAAACGAATTAGGCTTGAATCAAAATTCTTCATCCCCATAATAAAGGCAAGTTGAACGTCTATGCGAGTGTTTTATATCAATTTGGGGCGCAAACACGCCTGTCACTTGCATTGAAAACGAATTCTGGAGATATCATGAGCAACGAAGAAAACAAAGTAACCGAAGCAGAGCTAGATCAGATCATCGCTGAAGCTGAGAAAGTTGAAGAAGCTGAACTGAATGAAGACGCTGCTGATGAGCAGGAAGCAAAAATCGCTCAACTGGAAGCTGCACTGCTTTCTAGCGAATCTAAAGTGAAAGAGCAGCAAGATTCTGTTCTTCGCGCGAAAGCTGAAGTTGAAAACATGCGTCGCCGTAGCGAACAAGAAATTGATAAAGCGCGTAAATTCGCTTTGAACAAGTTTGCTGAAGGTCTGCTTCCTGTAATCGACAACCTAGAGCGTGCAATGCAAGCGGCAGACGCTGAAAACGAAGTGGTTAAGCCACTGTATGAAGGTGTTGAGCTAACGCACAAAACGTTCGTAGACACAGTTGCTAAGTTTGGTCTCAAAGAGATCAACCCTGAAGGTGAAGCGTTCAACCCTGAATTCCACCAAGCGATGTCTATCCAAGAAAGCCCAGATCACGAATCGAACACGGTTATGTTTGTGATGCAAAAAGGCTACGAACTAAACGGTCGTGTGGTTCGCCCAGCGATGGTTATGGTTGCTAAGTAATGACGAATTACGTTGCCAAGTGATTGACTGGTGCATTGACTGAGTTAGTCGCAGCGACAAAATAAATCACTGGTTTGCGTAAAATAAAAAGAGAGGTATAGGCCTCTCTTTTTTTGTGCCTATAACTTGAGAGTCCACGTAAATAAGCATCAAAACCGCATTAAGAATGTCGTTCTTTTTATTTCATTCAGATCTGCGATTTAGAGTTTTGTGTTATGAAACTTGTTGTGATTGAGTAAATGTTTTGATGTCACATTTGTGATGTTTTTGTAAATAAATACTTTTAATTGTTATCTTTGTATGTAAAATCCACTGCCATATAGCGATTTTGGTCGCATATATAACTATAAAAGTACAAATTTTAAACACAACAAACTGGAGAAGAACGATGGATAAATCGCTCTCAAGTAAAATTTTTGTAGGCTTGTTCGCCGGTCTACTTATTGGTACTGCTATTCAGTACCTATTCAGCGGTATTGCTATTTTTGATACGTATCTACTTGGCGCTGCCGAAGGTGCTGGTGGTATGTTTGTATCACTTATCAAATTGCTTGTAGTTCCTCTTGTATACGTATCTATTGTTTGCGGTATTGTTGAGCTAAAAGATATTCGTTCATTTGGCCGTCTTGGTGGTAAAACCTTTGGTCTTTACATTATTAACACCATCATCGCGATTTCAGCAGCGCTAACGATTGGTCTTATTTTCCAACCAGGTGCAGGTGCGAACCTTGCGGGTACGGTTTCTGAGACAATTGCGCTTACAACAACTGAAACACCAGACATCTTCTCTCTTGTTGTTAACATCGTTCCTAGCAACCCTGTAGAAGCGTTCGCAAGCGGCGACATGCTACAAATCATCTTCATGGCAATTTTGACAGGTCTTGCTATTCAAGCGCTTGATTCTCGTGGTGGCCCAGCTATCAAGACATTCAAGATGGCTAACGAAATCATGATGAAGCTTATCGGCCTAGTAATGAGCTTGGCGCCTTACGGTGTATTTGCTCTGATGATTCAACTGGGCGCAACACTGGATGCAGACACGCTAATGTCAGTTGCTGGCTATGTGGCGCTTGTGGTTGCAATGCTTGTGTTCTGGATTTTCTTCTTCTATCCAATGATGGTTGGTTCATTCACTGGTATTTCTCCAAAGCAGTTCCTACGTGCAACTCGTGAGCAAGTTCTATTCTCACTATCTACAGCAAGTTCGAACGCAACAATCCCAGTAACAATGCGTACTCTTACTGACAAACTAAACGTATCTAAGTCAGTAGCAGGTTTCGGTGTACCACTGGGTGCAACAATGAACATGTCTGGTGTATCTATCTACATTGCACTCGCAACTATGTTCGTAGCAAACGCGTTTGGTCAGCCAATCAATACTGCTGATATCTTCACTCTTGGTCTAACTATCCTGCTACTGTCTATCGGTGCTGGTGGTGTTCCTGGTGGCGGTGTTGTGATGGTAGGTGTTCTATTGCACCAACTAGGTTTACCACCAGAAGGTCTAGCGATTGTTGCTGCTGTTGACCGTATCTGTGACATGTTCTGTACTTCTTCTAACGTTGTTGGTGATACTGCGGTTAACACTATCGTAGCGAAATCTGAAAACGAAATCGGCGTTGAAGCTAACGAAGAAGCTGAGCTAAAGAAAGCAGAAGCATAATTCTTAATTAAGATTCGATAATTAGAAGCCCCGCTCAATGAGAGCGGGGCTTTTTTGTTTCTGATGATAAGTGCTTTGGGCTACCTGATAACTTGGCTAAAAATATCTTTGATTGGTGTTAAGTCTCATTTTTTCTTTTTACTCGTGCCGAATTGGCCATCAGTTTTCAATCTTTAATATAGATCACATATAATAATAC
>NZ_JBFRTR010000130.1:0-3723 GCF_041474215.1 Vibrio sp. 10N.222.52.C12 | reverse complement strand
TCAGCTTCAACCATCATTGCACACAATTCTTCAAGTGTCGTTGTAGGTTCCCAACCAAGCTCTTTCTTCGCTTTTTCTGGGTTACCGATCAACAGTTCAACTTCTGCAGGACGGTAGAATTTAGGGTTAATTCTCATAACCACTTTACCAGTCGCTTTATCTGTTGCTGTTTCGTTCTCTTCAGAACCATTCCACTCTAGTTCAATATCAGCAGCTTTGAATGCCATCGTAACAAAATCACGAACTGTTTCAGTGCGGTTTGTAGCAAGCACATAAGTATCAGGCTTGTCTACTTGAAGCATACGCCACATGCCTTCTACATAATCTTTTGCAAAACCCCAGTCGCGCTTCGCATCCATGTTACCAAGCTCAAGCACATCTAGCTTACCTAACTTGATTTTCGCTACAGAATCAGTGATTTTACGTGTAACGAATTCTTGGCCACGCAACGGTGATTCATGGTTAAACAAAATACCACTAGTAGCAAAAATGTCGTATGACTCACGGTAGTTAATCACCATCCAGTGAGCATACAGTTTTGCAACACCGTACGGGCTACGTGGGTAAAATGGCGTAGATTCACGTTGAGGGATTTCTTGTACCTTACCAAACATTTCTGAAGTCGATGCTTGGTAAAAACGAATCTTAGGGTTAACAATACGAATAGCTTCTAAAAGATTAACCGGACCGATGCCTGTAATTTCTGCAGTAGTAAGTGGTTGATCAAATGATACGCCCACAAAGCTAAGTGCAGCAAGGTTATACACTTCATCTGCACCCGTTGTTTGTAGTAAACGAATACTGCTAGAAAGATCCGTTAGATCATATTCAATAAGCTCCAAATTAGGGTGGTTCTCAATTCCTAACTCTTCGATACGCCAGAAGTTCACAGAACTTGTACGACGGTATGTACCGTATACTTTGTAGCCTTTATCCAAAAGTAGCTCTGCTAAGTATGCGGCATCTTGACCTGTAATACCTGTAATTACTGCTGTTTTCATATTTCCCTCTGTATCTAAGAAAATTTATCGCTAAAGTTAGTTAAGTATTTCTACTGAGATTCGCTTAATAACCAATTCAGATTCTGGATTAGTATAATTTGTTCTAACTTCAAGTAGTTTATCTTTTTGACTTTCGACCAGTTCAAACTGGGATTCTACTCTGCCCTGAATAGCATTAAGAAGAGAGCCATTGTGCGATACGCCATCACTCCCGACAACAATATCCCAGTAACCACAACTAGAAGACCCGATACACATATACTCGATAACTGCTCGATATTTACCCGGCTGTAACTGGAGGTATGGACCAAAAGTCAAAAAACCAGTAACTCCATCACTAAGTACCTCGCCATTATTGTTTACTCTACCTACGATACTTGGTAATTCACTAGCCTTCCATGAATACCGTTTCCTTTTTAAGACGTCTTTAGGCAGATAAACGTAAGAAAATTTGCCAGCCTCCAACTGTTTTTCTGAAATACCATTCAGCAACTTACTGTGTTCGTAATCAGATTCACGAGAAAGGAATTTACTGAGGCTCGCCTTGTCTGTATACATAATTCTGACGTTACTAGAGCTATCCATGGCTAAACAAGGGAATGAATTAAGACCATTAAATTCAACGTACCCATCTTGATGAGCGGTGTTTTCACAAAAAGTCTCATAATCAGAATATAATAGTCGAGGGAAGTTGTTTATAATAAACTGAGACAATGAATTAAAATAAACATAACTAGAGTTTGTTATTGTATTTATAGCTATAAAAAAAACGAGAGCGTTGAGTAAAGATACATGTGTACAGTACTTAGCCCATACCGAAATAACGAACATACAGATTAATGGATATATCCAAACAGAATATCTAATCACATTATCCATGCCTGAGTTCCAATTATGCGTAGTAGCGCCAGCACAAACCGCAATGAATATTCCAAACATCATAGCTATGTTATAACTTAAATTGCTTTTCACAATCAAGGCTCTGACTATGCATGTAAAAAAAGCCAATAATAATACACAGTTATAAATAATCAAACCAGATACAGGACTTAAAAACAATCCTACAATACGTTCAATGCTTATATTAAGCACGTCACTGTATCCCTCTCGAGCTATGATATTAGGCACACCATAATGATAGAGATAAAACATTGATGGGAGTAAACTAATACCCGTAATTGCAATTGACTGGAACAACAATCCGTATTTTTTTTCTTTATAAGAAAAAACTAAGTCACAAAATAGAATAGCGGATGAAAATAAAATAACAGGTGGGTTTTGGAAAGATGCCAAAGCAAAGAGAATGTAAAAAAGTCTCCTACTTCCGGACAAATAAAAGCCGATCCCCATAAACAGCAAGCTGTACGTAAAAACTTCAGGATGCGTCCAATCAACGTAAAAGATGCCAGGGCCAAACATCGCCATCAAGATCAATGAAATCTTTATCGAAAATGAGTTTTTACCAAGCGAAATAACTGTAACAGCCAGGAACATAAAAAACACGTTCGCCATATAGAAACTTTGCAAGTCATGCAAATTAAATACATCTGAAATCATTTTAAAAGGCAAAACAGCCAGAGCGTAACTAAAGAAATGATACGAATATTCTCGATCATCATTAGACTCATAGTATCCTGAAATATTCTCATCATCAATGTAAGGAATATTGAATGAATCTCTTTCAGATTTTTCCTTAGCACTTAAAATATCTTGTTCTAACAATTCAGGTGAACCGTGGTTCAAGAATGATTCTGTCATTAAATAGTATTCATTTCCATCCCCGCGAATTACTGGAGCATTAGTTGATATCACTGACCACAAATAAATAACAAAAAATGAAATAATAATCGGGAAAATATAATTCTTCTTCATCAATTCCCACTCCAAGAAATGACTAATAAACCTGCGAAAACCAACCCTAAGCCGAATAATACTTGGCCGCTTAGATTTTCATTAAAAACAAAAACACCGATCAAAGTAATACCGATCAACGATCCACCAGTGAGCATCATATAGCCAATCGAAACAGGAATACTTCTTAATGCTAAGCTATAACATATAAATGAAAAACCAAGAGCTCCCAAAGCGAGAAACAAATAGAGATAGTTTAATGATGTCACCAGATAACTTTTCTTCATAGAAAAATTAGCGAATACATTCAAACCTACGGCTAACATTATTAATAAAGTAGTACTCATAGGCTTCCTGCAAAAATGAACATAATAAAAATAGAAAGGAATATTTTCAAACTTGTTCTGTCTTTGATAGCAAATTTGATCGGGTCTTCGTCAATCTTAGATCGCTCACTCAAAATCCAAACGTAAGAAATCCAGTACAAGATCGCTGGTATAATAAACCATAGCATCATCCCACCAGTATTTGAGTAATAATTATAAGGGTTGGTGCTTATAAACAATGCAAAAACCAAGCATGATATCATTCCAGAACTTATCCCTAGAGAATTTATTACTTGAATATCTTTTATTTTATAAGCTCGACCATTAATAGAGTCGTCAGCATGACCAAGTTTCTCTTTGTTAGATAATTCTATCTTTCTTTTAAGAAGAGCAAGACTAAAAAAGAAGAAAAAACTAGTTGACAATAACCATGGCGAAATATCAACATCAATAGCCAAAGCGCCACTAATAACTCGGATAGTAAATAAAACAGCAAGGCAAACAACGTCCAATATCAGTTTCTTCTTTAATATAAAAGAATACAC
>NZ_JBFRTR010000129.1:0-3625 GCF_041474215.1 Vibrio sp. 10N.222.52.C12 | reverse complement strand
ATATAATTTATTTGGTCATAAAATATATTTATAATTAAGTAAGGTATAACTAATATTTATAGGTTTAGTCAGAAAGTTAATTGGTTAATATAATAACCCATTGATAAAGTCTCGTTTCATTTAATAACGAATCATCAATTTTGAAGATAATTCGACTAACGAGAATTTTATAATGAGGATTAAATTAATTTGTACACTTATTACGGCAGTCATTGCTGTTTGTTCTGTACAAGCGACTACTTTACCTGCGCCTACTTGGCATATGACGACCTTTATTGATGGCAGTACGAAAGAGCTGCGCTTGATGGGGTCACAACATATGTTTTGGTATCAAGACCATGATGGACACCTTTATGTTCAGGACCCAGATAATCAATGGTATTTTGCTAAGTATGTAGTAAGTGATAATGGGGTAGGCAGGGTTATTTCAACGGGCGTACTGGCTTCGAGTGAGGCTGAGATACCCATTGAATCAAACATCAAAAATTTGAAAATCGATCCAATACACGTCAATGAATCTTTTGATTCGCCGGCTGCAAACCATAGAAGATTTACTCCAAGACAAAATCAACGATCATCCACGTACAGCACTTCAAATAAAAAGATCACCGAACAGGCCTTATTGGTTGTACAAGTCAGTTTCTCAGACGAACATATAGAAAATGATTTTCAGTCGACGATATTTGGTGAGAACCAACAAAGTGTTCAAGATTACTTTCTTAAAAATAGTTATGGGAATTATAAAGTTGTTCCGGCCAAAGAAAACCAAGGAACAAAAAATGATGGTGTTATTGATGTCACATTGGGTATAGATCATCCTAACTGTCATTCTAAGTCTGAACGTAATTGCCAAAATAAACTCAATAATGTGTTCACAAAGGCTTATGAAGCACTAGACGTGGACTTTAACCTTTCTCAATATGACTACAATAATGACGGTAGTATTGACCCACAAGAGCTGTCCGTCATGTTCGTCTTTGCGGGTAATGACAAATCAAGTGGTACACGTAAAACTCCTACGATTTGGCCGCATAAATTTGCCCACAGAACTGTCGAGATAGACGGGAAGCGTATTAGCGCATATTGCCTCTTCGCAGATTATCAAGATGATCATCAGTCGACGATGGGGGTTATTGCACACGAGCTTGGACATCTGATGTTAGGCCTGCCGGATTTATATTCTTACAAGCATAATGGTTCAATTGGGCATTGGGGTCTAATGGGAGGCGGAAGTTGGGGGAGTAAACCGAGTGATCAGTATGCTGGAGAAACACCCGTTAATATGTTGGCGTGGAGCAAAGAGGCATCCGGATTTTTAAAGCCGAAAGTACTCTCCAATAACGGTAGTATCGAAATCGACACTATAAAGGGCGAAAGTGTTATCCATCTTGATCCTTACCTCAAGCAATTTGGGCCGCGTGCTTACGTTGAAAACAGACGTAAAAATAATTATGACCAAGCACTTCGTGGCGAAGGCTTGTTGATTACAGCTGTGAATATAGATAACCAATTCAATAGCTCCGGTCCGATGCAAGTACAGGTATTCCAAGCCGATGGAGAGGGATTATTAGAAAGCGGATTCTCTTCTGGAGATGCTGGTGATGTCTTTCCAGGTAGAGAATCGGTTACCAATCTCTCAGATGATTCAGAACCTTCCTTAACAGCGATTACAGCAGGAAGAAAGACGGATATCTCAATAACCAATATTGTTAGCGATGATACTAAAGCGAGTTTCTCTTTATTCGTACCGAACTCAAACAATAAATCGTCTTGGGTAACCTCTTTTGGAAGAACCTATCCGCGTTATAACGCGAATACTAATGTTCTAGGTTTTTCCGTTGACGTGGTTGAAGGAAACCAAGACATTGCAGGGATTCACTTTTACGCGAAAGCAACGAGCGTCGCGATGCCAATGTTTTATCGTTTGGTGGAATACCCATATCAATCAAGATTCGGCAATGCAGTTATTGATGAGCGCGCAGGTCGATTGTTACACCGAGGCATCGCGTCCCTGGACGGTGGACAAATCATTTTTGATGAGAAAATTAAGCTTGGCTTGGGCTCAAAGTTACTTGTGCTAGAGATTGAAAATGGGACTCCTGAATACTCAACCCAATTTTTAGACGCATATCTAGGAGATGGACAAAGAAAAAGGCAATTTTCAGGCACCATTTCTGATTACAAAACTCAAGGCTTAAGTCGTGGTTTCGGTCAGAACTTTCCTTTTGCAGTTCTTTTTGAATTGCCAACCAAAGCCAAACCTATTGCTGTCGATGATAGGATCTCAACCGATGAAGACATTCCTTTTATGCTCAACCTATTAGCGAATGATATCAATTTGCCTAGGCCAAATAATTATTCAGTTGAAATCGGACAGAAACCAAACAAAGGAGTAATACAGGGTGGGACCTATTTCCCGTTAGTTGATCAATTTGGTCGTGACAGTTTTACATATCGTTTGGTAGGTCAAGCCGGAGAACAGACGGACTTTGCACGTGTGGAGGTTGATATTAAACCTGTGAATGACGATCCTCAGTTAAGGCTCAATAGGTTAAATGCTAAGTCGGAGCCAGGTGAAACTGTGACATTTATGGTCACCAATATTGCAGATGTTGATTCTTCAGAGCATCAAATCACGTGGTCTCAAGTTCAAGGTCCAAGGTTGCCGTTGAGTGATTCACAATCTAAATCCATCAAAGTAACAATCCCTAGTGATGCTGTAGAAGGAGAGCAATACAAGTTTGCCGTTCTAGTGCAAGATTCGTTAGGAGGTTACGCAAAGCAGTCTGTAGCAATTGATGTTCGAAAAAAGCAAGTATCATTATTGGGCACTAAATCGCTACAAGTACAATATGGTGATGATATTGATCTAATTCCTAATATTAACGGAGAAGTCGACACATTAATTATTTTGGACTCTCCGCGTAACGGTACTGCAAAAATTGTCGATAAAAAGATTATTTACAATGCACCTTCTCCACGTAAGTTAGCTTTATATGACAGTATTAAATATAGGGTTTTATCTACAGATGGCGGTGAGTGGATAGGTTCGTTTGATATCGAAGTTTTACCGAATGTTTCGACTGAATCATCGGTACCATTAATTGAAAGTGATTCGTCAGGAGGCAGTTCCTCAATACCTCTTATTTTTATATTGTTTTTGGTCCTTCGGTTACGCCAGAAACGATAGAATGAAGTGAAATGGAAGAGCTATATTTATAGCTCTTTTTTATTTGTCCACACATAAGCCAACTCAAAGAAACGGAATGATCTGTCGCATTTCTGATTTTGGGGTTACATTAATAGGTGTTTAGTTTCATTTTGGTGTAATGTTGATCACAAAAATAGACAATCGTTCTTTTGAATGATTTTTGAGCTTTAGCCTTATAAATGATGAATATTTACATAAATTTCAACGATTTTCGGTAACCAGAAGGTGGTGAGTGCATAGGTTTTGGTTATAATTGTGTTGATTGTCATTTGTCTGGAGAAGGTGTTGTGTAAGGACTTTGGTATGTGAATGACACACAAAACATGTTGTTTGTAAAAGCACATAAGGATTTGTGAATCAGTTGTTGGTCTCGATAAACGTATTTATTTGTATAGATGCATATAAACATTATTT
>NZ_JBFRTR010000128.1:0-726 GCF_041474215.1 Vibrio sp. 10N.222.52.C12 | reverse complement strand
TCTATCTTTGAGCTATTGGATGTTCCACTGACGTCCCCTGACTACACCTGTATCAGCAAACGCTCGAAGACAGTTCAGGTCAAATATCGCAATAAATCCAAAGGAGCTATTCGCCATATAGCCATTGACTCGACTGGTCTCAAAGTTTTTGGCGAGGGTGAATGGAAAGTGAAAAAGCACGGCGCCGAAAAACGCAGAACTTGGCGTAAACTGCACTTAGCTGTTGATGTAGAAACTCATGAGGCCATTAGTGCAGAAGTCAGTCTTGTAAGTGTTGGCGATAACGAAGTGCTGCCAACATTACTCAACCCTTTACGTAGAAAGATCCATACAGTATCTGCTGATGGAGCATATGACACAAAAAGTTGCCATGAGACTCTGAAAAATAAGGGCTGTACTCCGTTGATACCACCTCGAAAGAATGCGGCTCTTTGGGAAGATGGGCATCCCAGAAATGAAGCTGTAGAGGCTCTTAAAAACGGAACAATAACGGAGTGGAAATCTGAGTCTGGTTACCACTATCGCTCAATATCTGAGACCGCAATGTCTCGATATAAAGGACTAACCAGCGGTAAATTGAGCTTGAGATGTTACAACGCTCAAGTGGGAGAAATCATGGCGAATGTCAAAGCTATAAACAAAGTCATAGGACTAGGTATGCCTGTTAGAAGCTAACGATTAGTCAAATATGGCGTCGTTGAACCTCAAGCTGATTTGATCAACAAC
>NZ_JBFRTR010000127.1:0-733 GCF_041474215.1 Vibrio sp. 10N.222.52.C12 | reverse complement strand
CGACTCTATCTTTGAGCTACTGGAGGTTCCACTGACGTCCCCTGACTACACGTGTATCAGCAAACGCTCGAAGACAGTTCAGGTCAAATATCGTAACAAATCCAGAGGAGCTATTCGCCATATCGCTATTGACTCGACTGGTCTCAAAGTCTTTGGCGAAGGTGAGTGGAAGGTGAAAAAGCACGGCGCCGAAAAACGCAGAACTTGGCGCAAACTGCACTTAGCCGTTGATGTAGAAACTCATGAGGCCATTAGTGCAGAAGTCAGTCTTGTAAGTGTTGGCGATAGCGAAGTGCTGCCAACATTACTCAACCCTTTACGTAGAAAGGTAGATACCGTATCTGCCGATGGAGCGTATGACACAAAAAGTTGCTATGAGACCCTGCAAAATAAGGGCAGTACTCCGTTGATACCGCCTCGAAAGAATGCGGCACTTTGGGAAGAAGGGCATCCCAGAAATGAAGCAGTAAAGGCTTTGAAAAACGGAACAATAGCGGAGTGGAAATCTGAGTCGGGTTATCACTATCGCTCAATATCTGAGACCGCAATGTCTCGATATAAAGGACTAACCAGCGGTAAATTGAGCTTGAGATGTTATAACGCTCAAGTGGGAGAAATCATGGCGAATGTCAAAGCTATAAACAAAGTCATAGGACTAGGTATGCCTGTTCGAAACTAACGGCGAGTCACATATGGCGTCGTTGGTCTTTAAACCGATTTGATCAACAACGCC
>NZ_JBFRTR010000126.1:0-26972 GCF_041474215.1 Vibrio sp. 10N.222.52.C12 | reverse complement strand
TTTACTTTAATTGGTATAATTCACTAGCTACCACCACAAACTTAAGTACGATATGCACCTAATCCTAAATGGCGACTAATATAATGAGTAAGCGTCAGTAATTTGGGATTATTATGAGGTTCTTTTTTGCACTGGTTGTATTCTTTTGTTCATTTTCTCTATCAGCAACTTCGTGGGAAAAAGAGAGTCACCCTACTAGAAATTCACCCTCATCAATTGGAAGCTATGCCAATGGCTGTCTAGACGGCGCGCAGGCTTTGCCTATTAATGGTTTGGGGTATCAGATCATTCGCCCTCAAAGAGAGCGCTACTATGGCCATACAGAAGCTATAAAGTTTATTGAGAGGTTAGGAGTCACGACCAGCGAGAAGCTCAATACTAATTTATTGATCGGTGATATTTCTCTTCCCAGAGGAGGGCGCTTTTCTTCAGGTCATTCAAGTCATCAAACAGGGTTAGATATTGATATATGGCTAAGGTTAACCAGTAAGAGGTTGTCAGAGAACGAATTAGCTGTGCCTAAACCTGTGAGCGTTGTGGATCTTACCAACTACAAATTGCGTGAATCGAATTGGACCGATGATCATTTTCAAGTTATTCGTTATGCGGCGAAAGATGAAAAAGTGGTGCGTATTTTTGTTCATCCAGTGATCAAGCAAACCCTTTGTGAACAAGAAAACTCTGACGCTAATGATAGAGCTTGGTTAGGCAAAATAAGACCTTGGTGGGGACACCACTCCCACTTCCACGTTCGTTTAAAGTGTCCTGAAGGCAGTTCAAACTGCATAGCTCAAGCGAGCCCTCCTAAAGGTGACGGTTGTGGAGATGAACTTGCAAGTTGGGCTCCAAAGACTGTTCCAGTTCCACCTCCTAAAAAAGTAGCGAAAACTAAGAAAAAGAAAAAAGTTAAAGTGATGCCAAGTCAGTGTTTGGCCTTGATATCAAATAAGTAATCCTGTTCATCGAGGCTTTTTACAGTGGTACTGCCACTGGTTTTTTCGACTCTAAAACTGGAGAAATATCACACTTTTGTCTAGAGTTTATAAACACGAGATTAAGAACATCGTTTGATATTAATAAAAGCAATAACGGTATCAGCAAGGGCGATGGCGAATTTGACAAGGTTTGGTCAGGGATTGAGTGTTTTGGGGTGAAAGATACGGCTTATATGCAGTATGCGAAATCAGAGTCTGATACCCGTCGATAGATAATTCAAGGATAAGACTATGACTATGATTTGTGCGAAGGAATTTTCAGAATGGTTAAGACATAGGTTCAACGCTGAAAGCTCGGGTATTTCAATTTCAAGAGATGACATCAATCAGCTAACAGGCAGACAACGTTTAGACCCTAGTTTCGTAAATGATGTTCACTATGAATTGATGCAGTATGGAATGGCATTTGTGACCGATACCAGCAGGGAAAAATTTTATCTTGTTCCTATAGCTCAATCAATAAACTGGCGAGAACGACTCGAATATCAATTTGAAAAAGAGCTCTTCTGCAATATTTATCCAATCGGAAAATCAGGATGAAAAAAAAGGTTCAACTTATGGTTAAGTTGAACCTTTCTTCTTTTAGGTCAAGCCTTGAATGATAACAAACTTCTCAAGTAGCTCGTCATCAGTTTCAATATGGTTTGGGTCAGTGATGATGCATTTTGTAATCGGACACACTGACTGGCATGTTGGCTTTTCATAGTGACCTTTACACTCTGTACATAAATCAGGATCGATCTCGAAGATGCTGTCGCCCATAGTGATTGCACCATTTGGGCATTCAGGATCACACATATCGCAGTTTATGCACTTGTCAGTAATTAACAGAGCCATTATTTTCTTCTCAAGTAAGTCGCTTAAGTAAAAATTATTTGCCTGATGCGTTACGTGTATCTTGGCCTTCGCTCAAGTTACGCATCAGCAAGCCGTACTCTAGATCTAGATCTGCTGGTACAGGAATAAATACAAAGTGACCGTTACCTTTCGCATCGTCGACCGCTTCAGATTTGCGGTTTTCCATAACTTCTAGTTTGAAAACAACGTTACCTTTCGGTGTCATCATTTCTAAGCTGTCGCCTACTAGGAACTTGTTCTTCACTTCTACTTCCGCTAGGTCACCACGGCGCTTACCTGTGAACTCACCAACAAACTGTTGAGTGTCAGAGATAGAGTAACCGTACTCGTAGTTTTGGTATGTATCGTGTGTATGGCGACGTAAGAAGCCTTCAGTGTAACCACGGTGAGCTAGGCTCTCTAGTGTACCCATTAGGCTTTCATCGAATGGTTTGCCTGCCACTGCATCGTCAATAGCTTTACGGTAAACCTGAGCAGTACGTGCACAGTAGTAGAAAGACTTAGTACGACCTTCAATCTTCAGAGAGTGAACACCCATCTTCGTTAGGCGCTCAACGTGTTGGATTGCACGAAGGTCTTTTGAGTTCATGATGTAAGTACCATGCTCATCTTCAAACGCTGCCATTTTCTCTTCTGGCTTGTGTGATTCAGAAAGCAGAACCACTTCGTCTGTTGGTTTACCAAGGCCTAGTGTGTTGTCTGGACGCTCATCTTGAACTTCAATGTCTTGCGTTTCTACTTCTTGAATAGCAACACCAGTAGGGTTTGCTTCAACGATCTGACCGTTTTCGTCTTCTTTCGCTGCTTCTGTTTTGTATTCCCAGCGGCAAGCGTTGGTGCAAGTACCTTGGTTTGGATCGCGCTTGTTCATGTAACCAGAAAGTAGACAACGACCAGAGTACGCCATGCAAAGTGCACCGTGAACAAAGATCTCTAGTTCTGTTTCAGGACAGTGTTCGCGGATCTCTTCGATCTCTTCAAGTGATAGCTCACGAGATAGGATGACACGCTCAACGCCTTGTGTAGCCCAGAATTTTACAGTTGCCCAGTTTACAGCGTTAGCTTGAACTGAAAGGTGGATAGGCATTTCAGGGAATGCTTCACGAACCATCATGATAAGACCAGGATCAGACATGATAAGAGCGTCTGGGCCCATATCAACAACTGGCTTAAGGTCGCGAATGAAAGTTTTTAATTTAGAGTTGTGTGGCTGAATGTTACATACAACATATAACTTTTTGCCTTGAGCATGAGCTTCATCGATACCGATTTGTAGGTTTTCGTGGTTGAACTCATTGTTACGAACGCGAAGGCTGTAACGTGGCTGGCCCGCGTAAACTGCATCAGCGCCGTAGGCGAATGCGTAACGCATGTTTTTAAGGCTTCCTGCCGGTGATAATAGTTCAGGTACAAATGGTTTTTGTGTAGTCATTGCTTCGTTCTCTAATCTGATCTCAAGTCAGGTTGATACCACCAAGTGATATCAAAGGGGCGCAAATTTTACGCTAAAATGAGTTTGGTTGATAGCCCTAAAGATAGCAATGACATTAACAAGAGGGTCTAGAGGCAGATATAAGTGAGAACTTAGTGAGAAATAAGCTCAGATACCGTTAGCACCTGAGCCTATAGTTTGACTGATTAAGCGTTAGGTTGAGTTAACCCGCCTAATGATTCAAATAGGTTTGGAAGGAAAACACTGAACTCACCACAAAGTAGAGAGAAGTCCGCATCAAAACGCGCAGCTTGATCTTCACGAGGAATATCGTCGTTTTCGTCTTTGAGCTCATCACTGAATTTTAGGCGTTTGATACTGCCATCTTCTGCAAGAATGAATTCAATACGGTCTTGCCAGTTGATAAGAAGTTTCGTCACCATCTTATTGGCTTCGATGTGGTTTTTAATCTCATCAGCTTCTAGTTCTTGTTTCTTAACTCGAACAATACCGCCGTCTTCTTGAATAGATTTTAGTTCTGCTTCATCAAGCATAGTGATGCCTTGTGGCGTATCACCTGATTTCACCCATTCTGTAAGAGTCGTTTCGATCGCTTGCTCTGGGATAGCTGGCACTACTGGCAGGCTACCCATTGTCTTACGTAGCAATGCTAATACATCTTCTGCTTTTTTGTAGCTGCTCGCATCAACCACAATGAAACCTTCTTTTGGCATGATCAGCGCGTAAGTGAAGTTGCTGCGGCTGAATGCTCGAGGAAGTAGATCAATGATGATGTCTTCTTTTAGGCTGTCTTTCTCTTTCTTTTTCAGAGGGGTACCAGACTCTGCCTCAAGCGTTTCTACTTTTGCGTTCAATGATTCTTTGATCACAGAAGCGGGTAGCATTTTCTCTTCTTTCTTTGCACAGATAAGAATGCGGTTTTCTGATACGTGCGTCATCATATCGCCATGTCTACCCATTGCGTGTACCCAACCAAACTTCTGTTTGTCTTGGCTACCACAAGGAGTAAAGCGGAATTCTTCAAGTTGTTTCTCTAGCTGATCTGCGTTGAAATCAATATCACGGTTGAAGCGATAGACTAGGCAATTTTTAAACCACATATATTTTTCTCATACCTTTTTAGAAGTGCCTCATGATATGAGATCTAATTCGATTTGTCCTTAGCTCTGTATCAAAAATTATAAAGTGAAACGTTTGAGACAGTTATATGAAAATTTGTTTTCAAAGGTCACAAAAGTGTCATAATTAACTCAGATAATGCAATGCGTTGATTAAATACAAAGGCTATTCAATTATGTCGAGAAGGATTCTGGTCGTTGAAGATGAAGCACCTATTCGTGAGATGCTGTGCTTCGTGCTTGAACAAAAAGGCTACCAAGCAGTAGAGGCTGAAGATTACGATACAGCGGTAAACAAGCTATGTGAACCTTTCCCAGATCTAGTATTACTAGATTGGATGCTACCTGGTGGTAGCGGGATAAACTTTATCAAGCACATGAAGCGTGAAGAGTTAACTCGCAACATCCCAGTGGTGATGCTAACGGCTCGTGGCGAAGAAGAAGATAAGGTGCGTGGTTTAGAAGTGGGTGCTGATGATTACATCACCAAGCCATTTTCACCCAAAGAGCTCGTTGCTCGCCTGAAAGCGGTTATCCGCCGTGTAACGCCTACTGCACTAGAAGATGTGATTGATGTACAAGGTCTTAAGCTAGACCCAGTATCTCATCGTGTTACCGCAAGCGAAGGTCCAGTTGATATGGGACCAACAGAGTTCAAAATGCTGCATTTCTTTATGACGCACCAAGAGCGTGTGTACAGCCGAGAGCAGCTGCTTAACAACGTTTGGGGTACCAATGTTTACGTTGAAGACCGAACGGTTGATGTACATATTCGACGCCTGCGTAAAGCGCTTGAGTCTGCAGGTCACGATAAGCTAATCCAAACGGTTCGTGGCGCTGGCTACCGTTTTTCTACAAAGGCTTAATGTGGCTTCGCTGCCCAGTTTACGGAGTCCTGAATGGTTGAAAAGTTAACCTGGAAAAAGCTGGCTTGGGAGCTGGCTTTTTTTTACGCACCATGGGTTTTAGTCGGATGGATATTCGGTTACCTACCTTGGTTGCTGCTGGCTGCTACGGTATTGCAGCTCGGCTGGCATCTACACAACCAAATGCGTTTGTCCGCATGGCTGTGGGATGAGAAGCGTCTAACTCCACCTTCAGGCTCTGGGAACTGGGAATCTCTGTTTAACGGTATTTATCGTATGCAGCAGAGACAGCGTCGCAAACGCAAAGAACTGACTAACCTTATCCGCCGTTTCCGTAACGGTGCAGAATCGCTTCCCGATGCCGTTGTGGTATTTCGCGGTGAAGGCAATATCGTTTGGTGTAACAAGCTAGCTCAGTATTTGCTGGGCTTTCGTTGGCCAGATGATTCAGGTCAACCGATCTCGAATTTGATTCGTACTCCAGATTTTATTAAGTACCTTAATAAGCAAGATTTCTCTGAGCCATTAGAGATGCCTTCTCCATTGAATGTGGAGCGTATGCTCGAGCTGCGTATTGTGCCGTATACCGAGGGTGAACACCTGATGGTGGTACGTGATGTGACCCAGCTTAAGCAGTTAGAAGGCATGCGCCGTAACTTCTTCGCTAACGTTTCTCATGAATTGCGTACGCCGATGACCGTCCTTCAAGGTTACCTTGAAATGACCGAAGATCCAGACATGATCGTTGGCCCAATGTGGACCAAGGCGCATGGCGTAATGACTGAGCAGCTCAATCGAATGAACAGTTTGGTTAATCAACTACTCACGCTTTCGAAAATTGAAGCGGCGCCAATGCATGAGTTGGATGAAGTGGTCAACGTTCCGGCGATGCTTGAGGTTCTTGAGAAAGAAGCGGCGAGCCTTAGCGGTGAGCGCGAACATAAGCTTGAGTTTGATATCGATAAGAGCCTACGAGTTCTTGCCGATGAAGACCAATTGAGAAGTGCGATATCGAATTTGGTTTATAACGCGGTTAAATACACACCCGCAGGAGCAACGGTCAAAGTGCGTTGGTATCAAACCAGCCAAGGCGCGTGCTTAGATGTGTCAGATACTGGTGATGGTATTGAGCCTCAACACTTACATCGACTCACAGAGCGCTTCTATCGTGTAGATAAAGCCCGCTCTCGTGATACCGGTGGTAGTGGTCTTGGATTAGCGATTGTAAAGCATGCGCTTAGCCACCACGATTCACATCTCGAAATTCAAAGTGAAGTGGGCGTCGGCAGTCGTTTCCATTTCACGTTGCCAAACCGATTGACTGTGTCATGAGTGACTTAATACGCAGGATGCGTTTGCCAATTGGTTCACTGTTAGCGATGGTATTGGCGTGTCCAAGCTTCGCTGAGCAGAGTGTTGAGTCATTGCCTGATTATTCCAAAGTTCCTGGTATCTCTGGAAGCTTGTTATCGGTCGGGTCTGATACTTTGGCTGGGATGACGACATTGTGGGTAGAGGAGTTTAAATCCTACTACCCGAATGTGAACGCTCAGGTCCAAGCATCGGGCTCTTCTACTGCGCCTCCTGCATTGACGGAAGGGACTGCTCACCTTGGTCCTATGAGCCGACCAATGCGTTTACGTGAAGTGGAAGCCTTTGAAAGAGAGCATGGTTATAAGCCAACTGCATTACGAGTCGCTATTGACGCAATCGGGCTGTTTGTCCACCGAGATAATCCTATTGAAGGGCTTAACTTTCGTCAGATTGATGGCATTTTTTCTGAGACATTACGCTGCGGAGCAACAAGGCCCCTCAATAACTGGCAAGATCTCGGAATCGATCAGCCATGGGCGAAACATCGATTCCAATTGTTCGGTCGCAATTCTGTATCGGGGACTTATGGATACTTCAAACAGAATGCACTGTGCGGCGGTGACTTTAAAAATCGTGTGAATGAGCAACCTGGTTCGGCTTCAGTCGTTCAGTCGGTCGCTTCATCCATCAGTGGGATTGGCTACTCGGGCATTGGCTACCGCGTAGCAGGTGTTAAGCTGATTCCTATTGCAGAGCACGGCTCTAATTATGTTGAGCCTACGCGTGAGAATATCTTGAGCGGTGATTACCCTCTATCACGCTTTCTTTACGTATACGTGAACAAACACCCAGATAAACCGCTTTCTCCCGTTGAAAGAGAGTTCCTCACTTTTGTGTTCTCAAAGCAAGGACAAGAACTTGTAGAGAAAGATGGCTATTTAGCGATACCGTCTGAGTTCGCAGAGCAAGAATTGGCAAAAGTCGGGCTCTAATTCAGGCTACGACAAACTTAGAAAAAAACGTATGAACAGCTTGCGCGTCGCAAGCTGTTTTTATTTTGACTGTTCGTTATTTTAGCTGCAACGACCATTCTGCATTTTTCCAACGTTGTTGCTCTTCTCTGAGCTCATAATCAAGCAGTTGGTTTTGGGCCAACCAATCGCTGTTAGATCCTTTCAATTCCCAGTTATCCTGTTGTTCAATCGTTAGAGTCACGTCTGGGGCCAGTGCTTGATTTCGCTGACGGTTGAGTAAGATAGCGAGTCTCAATATACGAATCAGCAGGGTGACTTGTTGCTGAGTAAACAGAGAAAGTTCCGGCAAATCTTGTAGTTTGAGCGCTTTTCTTTGATAGCGAACCAATGCTGATATAAGGCGTTGTTGCTCAGTATTAAAGCCTGGCATTGTCGTATGCTTAAGCAGATAAGCCGAATGGCGGTGATAGCCTTGGAATGCAATGCTTTGTCCTACCTCATGAAGTACTGCAGCCCAACCAAGCAGATCATACAGCTCATTAGTGACCGCAGTTGTCACTTGAGGCTGTACTTGTTTCAGCAATGAAAGAGCGAGCACTTTCACTTTCTCGCCATGAGTTACGTCTACATGGTATCGAGAGACGAGCGTTTCGGCAGTTCTTGTTCGAATATCAATATCTTTAAACCTATCCTCCATGTCATAAAGAACGCCTTCTCTCAGGGCACCATCAGAAAAATGTAACTCCTTGATGTCTAGCGTATCCATTGCTGCTGAAAGAATGGTGACGCCTGCAGCAAACACAGGCTTTCTCTCATCACTTAAGCCTGAAAGATTTACGGTGTTGGATGATGAAAACTCACATAAGTGATTCTTTAAATAGGACAGGCGTTGGGGCGTAATGAGACCATCGGTGAACCCTAAGCCAATGAGTACTTCTTTTATTGATTTCGTGGTACCAGATGAGCCAAAAGCGATTTCCCAAGGGGCTTTTGTGTATTCTTCAATCAATGGCATCAATAGACGAGTAGCTGCGGTATAAGCATCTGAGAAGTGTCGCGAAGTTAGCCCTTCGTCAGCAAAGAAACGTTGAGTGAAGTTGACGCATCCCATCGGTAAACTGCGCATAATTAGAGGAGTAAAGCCTTGTCCGGCGACGAGTTCCGTACTCCCTCCACCGATATCAATAACCAACTTAGATTCAGAAGCGGTTTGAGTGTGTTCTGCTCCGTTATAGATTATTCGAGCTTCTTCTTGACCGGAAATGATCTCTATTGGAAAAGGAAACAGTGGCTTGGCTTGCTCTAAGAAGTCTTTAGCGTTTTTGGCTTTTCTTAGGGTATGAGTCGCAACAACTCTGACATCATCAAGCTCAAAATCCGCCAGTCGTTCTGCGAACACCTTGAGGCATTCTAGGCCTCGCTCGATAGCGCTTTCAGATAGGACGTTACGTTCATCCAATCCATCACCTAATCTCACTTTCTGTTTGTGTCTGCTGACTAATTGCAGGTGTTGATCGAATACTCGGGCAACCACCATGTGAAAGCTGTTCGAACCCAAGTCGATAGCGGCAATACATCGAGAATGTTTGTTATCAATTAGCGGCATGATTTCTTCTCTTGTTTGTACTTCTTGCGAGCAAGTTTCTCCATACGTTTAATATAGTGGTAAGTGGAGAGTTGTGACGTCGGGTAATCAAGTAGGTTTGCTGGTGGTTGTGTGTAAGAGTTGCTCATCGCTTGGTCTAGCACTCGAGCTTTGTTGCTGTCATCGAAATGAAACTCGGTGATATCGATAATGGTTTGCTTGATCTTTGGATCTAAAATTGGAGCTGCAACTTCGATGCGGTGATCAAAATTTCGTGTCATCCAGTCAGCGGAAGATATATAGACCTTCGGCTTTCCAGCGTTACCAAATATCATCACTCTCGGATGTTCGAGGAAACGATCGACCACACTGACTATCTCAATATGATCACTGATGTGGGGTATGCCAGGGACAAGAGAGCACATGCCGCGAATGACCATTCTCACTTTTACATTGGCTTGGCTAGCCTGATAGAGCTTTTCAATGATCTCTCGATCGACCAAGTTGTTGAGTTTTAGAGTGATGCTTGCAGGTTTACCTTCTATCGCGTTTTGTATTTCATTATCTATCAATTGGTACAGACGTTTTCTAGTATTCTTTGGTGACACAATCAGTTGCTTGAACTGGGACTTTTGATAAGGGTTTTCAATATACTTAAAGACTTGTCTCACCTCTTGAGTCAAATCTTCATTCGCAGTGAGCAGAGAAAAATCGGTATACACGCGCGCTGTAACTTCATGGAAGTTGCCAGTGCCAATATGGGCATAATGCTCGGTATGCTTGCCTTCTTTTCGTTTGATGAGCAGCAACTTGGAATGGATCTTCAAACTTGGGATGCCATGGATGACTTTTACACCCGCTTCTTGAAGTTTCTTGGTCCATTGAATGTTGGCTTGCTCATCAAAGCGTGCTTGCAGCTCGACAACCACAGTGACCTTTTTGCCATTGTGCGCCGCATCGATGATCGAGCTGAGGAGTTTTGAGCCTTCCGCAACACGGTAAACGTTTATTTTGATGGAGGTTACCTTCGGGTCAAAGGAAGCCTGCCTAACCAGTTCAGTGATGTGACTAAAGGTGTGATAAGGATAATGCAGTAAGATGTCGCGAGCTTTGATCGCTTCGAAATAGTTTGGGTAATGGCTGAAATGCGCGCACTTAATCGCGGGTAGAGGACGATTAACTAAATCACGTCGGTTAAGGCTTGGGAACTCAGAGAAATGTTTGAAGTTATGATAGCGACCACCTGCGATGACACTGTCATAGTCAGACAGTTTAAGTCTGACTTGTAAGAAGTTGAGCATTTCAGTTGGCATTTCAGATTCATAGATCAGACGTATCGGCAGTGCCGTTAAGCGCTGTTCTAAACCTAAAGACATCGATTCTAATAGGTTATTTTCATTGTCCTCTTGCAGATCATAATCGGCATCACGTGTCATTTTTATCGCAAAACAACGCAATGAGTCATACTCAAAGAATCCTTTAAGTAAGTCATCCAAACAAAATCGAACTATATTATCTAACAAGATCAAAGTTGTACGCTGCGAACCCGAAGTTTCCGGTAACTTAACAAATCGAGGGAGTGCTTCTGATGGGATTTCGAGTAAGACATATTGAGATGATGCATCACGCTCGATGTCGATGGCTAAGTAACTTTGTTCATCTTTGAGAATATTAAGTAACTGGCTATCTTCGTTCAAGAGAATCGGAGTTAAGTGTGGCAGCACTTTTTTCTTAAAGTACTTTTTTATCCAGCCACTTTGTTCTTCGCTGATTTGTTGTTCGTTGACCAGAAAAATACGATTGCGTACCAATTCCAATAGCAAGTCGTTATACAGTTCATGGAATTGAGCATCGAGCTTGCTTGCTTTGCTCTGCATTTTAGTCAGTAGGCTTTTCGGCGAGTTGGAGGTTAGCTGTGGATCTTGAAGTAAGATCTTTCGTTTCACATCAGCAAATCGGACTTTGTAAAACTCATCGAGGTTTTTCGAGTAAATACCTAAAAAACGAACTCTTTCGATTAAGGGGACTGACTTATCTGCCGCTTCTTGGAGCACTCTTTCGTTGAAGGATAACCAGCTAAGTTCTTTTGTGACATAGTCTTTTTCCATCGAGATGAGAATCCTTGAGTACTGGCTATAGAGCTGATTACTTTAAATTAGAATGGCAAAATGCACAAAATCTATGATCTTACTTTAAGAAATATGGCTAACAAACTTGTTATTAGTTTCAGTTGTTTAACGTAACTTGTAATATAATTGTCATCTAACGTACATATTATGTCAGTAGCTAAAAAAAGGTAGATAAACAGATGGCTTCAGCCCAATTTTCATTGAAAGAGCGCGACAAAAAAAGATGGTTGAAAGATCGTCTCGTCCGTTTTTCGGTGACATGCGGCGCGGTCAGTGTTCTAGCTGCCCTAGTATTGATCTTTGTTTACTTGGCAATGGTCATTTTACCAGTATTTTCAGATACTGGTTTAGAGACAGACCAAGCCGTGAAGACCGTTGCCGTAGAAAAGCCTATCGTCTTATCGGTTGATGAATATGGTCAGCATGCATTTACTATCGAAAAATCTGGCTTGGTACAGTTTTGGGACTTAGAGTCTCAAAATACACACTCTTACTTTGAGCGTGATATTGTAGCCAACCCCATCGCCTTTTCTCGAAATACCCCATCTGAAAATTGGTTTGCCTTTGCCGACAGCGCAAGCAATCTTATTTTTTTCTATCCTGAGTATAGTGCGCCTGTACTGAAAAAGGGCAGCGAAGCCGAGCCTAAAATTGAGCAAATCACTCTCCCTGAACCGTTTTTAAATGATGAGTCATCAAATGAGGCAACGATCGACAAATTCGCGTTCTCTAAAAATGGACGTGGAATTACGGTTGTCGCTCAGTTAAGTGACCAACGAGTCTTGGTTAAGTGGTATCAGAGTGACCTTACTGGTCAGTATGTTTTTCAGAAGAGCCAATGGCTTTCGGATAAACTGGGTTTGCAACAGCAACTGCTTGTCACACCTGATGGGCAAACTTTATACCTACGATCACAATCGGACTTGGTTGTTTTAAAACTATCAGATAACGGTTTTGATGTTCGTGAAGTGATTGATCTTAGCCTAAATGATGCGAAGCATTCCGTGAAAAGCATCGATTTATTGTCTGGTGCATACTCGTTGTTGGTTACGCATGAGGACGGACAGGTTTCTCAATGGTTCGATGTACTCAAAGATGAAAAACGTAGCCTGACCCATATTCGAGATTTCCAACTTGCTGAACAAGTGCAGTTTATTCTTCCGGATACTTATAGAAAGGGGTTTTATAGCTTCTATAAGAACGGCACATTACAAAGCCACTATACGACCAGTGAAAAGCTGTCGTTGTTTGAACGCGCCTTTGATAAATCACCACAATTAGCGGCTATGTCTGCCAATGAACTGCATCTGGCGACCTTGATTGATGGCACCATTAGTGTAGCTAAAGTCGACAATGAATACCCACAAATCTCATTCTCATCGCTTTGGCAAAAAGTCTGGTACGAAAGTTACCCTGAGCCACAATACGTTTGGCAATCAACGTCAGCGAACGATGACTTTGAAGAGAAATTCAGTTTAGTCCCTATCACGTTCGGTACTATCAAAGCCGCTCTATTTGCGATGATGTTTGCCGTGCCTGTTGCTGTGCTCGGAGCTATTTACACCGCTTACTTCATGTCTCCACGCATGCGAAGAGTCGTAAAGCCTTCGATAGAGCTGATGGAAGCTCTTCCGACCGTGATCATCGGATTCTTGGCTGGGCTTTGGTTTGCTCCAATCGTCGAGACGCATTTAACGGCTGTCTTCTCATTAATGGTGCTATTACCACTCAGCACACTGTTTACTGGACTTGTTTGGTTCTGTTTACCGAAGATGGTAACGGGTCGCTTCTCTAATGGTTGGCACGCGCTGATATTGATTCCAGTATTAGTGGTTACAGTAGTTGCTGTGTTTGCTGGTGGAAGCAACATTGAAGCCTTGTTGTTTGGTGGTGATATTCGTACCTTCTTGGCCAACTATGGCATCGACTTTGACCAACGTAATGCGCTGGTGGTTGGTTTTGCTATGGGCTTTGCGGTCATCCCAACGATTTTCACTATTGCGGAAGATGCTATTTTCTCTGTACCTAAACATTTGTCTGATGGCTCGTTAGCGTTGGGTGCGACGGCGTGGCAGACGCTTATTTATGTGGTGCTATTGACGGCGAGTCCAGGTATCTTTTCTGCGGTTATGATGGGCCTAGGGCGAGCAGTTGGTGAAACCATGATCGTCTTGATGGCGACAGGTAATACTCCAATTCTTGACTGGAATATTTTGGAAGGGATGAGAACCTTATCGGCAACGATTGCTGTTGAATTGCCAGAATCTGAAGTGGGCGGTTCTCATTTCCGCTTGCTGTTCTTGGCTGCACTCTTGCTGTTTATCTTCACATTCGCGGTGAACTCAGTTGCTGAGTGGGTTAGACAAAGACTGAGAGATAAATATCGTGCGCTGTAGTTTTCAAGGTTTGTCTCAATGTGTATCAATGGCTTTTAGTGGCTTGACTAGCGTGTCTCTTGATCTTTGCAGCTCCTTGATTTCAGCACGCCAAGAGCAAGGTCGATCATGATGAATAAACTGAAGTCATTATTATCTTGGGTTAAATCGGGCTCTCCGTGGATCTGGCTTACGGGCGGGGCGGTGAGCATCAGTATGCTTTCTGTTCTTGGCCTAATGCTGCTGATTGGTTGGAAGGGCTTAACCTATTTTTGGCCCGCACCTTTGTATCAATGGCAAGTTGACTCCAAAGACTTATCGCTAGTGGTCGATTTTGACGAAACCGTATCAAAACAAGATGTATTGGTTGGTCAGTTATATGAACGAAAATACATCCCGATAGAGCAAGTTCCACAAGTCCATGACCTTTTGTCTCCTCAAAATTTGTCGACTGGGCTGATACAGCGCTTAAGCATCAAAGTTGCTAACAGAGAACTGTACCCTGCGGACTTTGTTTCTATTCTGGATGTTAACTTACGTGAACCCACTACCCCGCTTGATTGGGTTGTGATTGAACGAAGTCGAGGTGGTTATTTCTTTGGTAAGCCGGTGGGTTTTAAAACCGCTTCTGGCACCTTTGATTCGAACATAGACCAAAAGCTCGAACAAGGCTTGGCGTTCGCTGATGCGCTACGTAAAGAAACATCGCGTGTCGTGAACCAAGGAATTCGCAATATCAGCTGGCAATTGGAAAACCTGCGCTTAGAAAAGCGTAAGCTTGAACTCAATGAGTCAGTGAGCGATGAATACCTTAAAACCTATACTCAAACTAAACTGGAATTAAACCGCCAGTTAGGTGAAGCCGAAGTTAAGCTTGAGCACCTTAGAACGCAACTTAATGTCGAAAGCTTACTCGTTGAGGATATGACAGGCGAGCAGGTCGAGATTTCGCTAAGTCACATTCTGGATTATTGGTACCCAAATAATATGTCTTACCTAGAAAAGGTTGGGCACTGGGGCAAACAAGTTTGGAAGTTCTTATCAGAGAACCCACGAGACTCAAACTCTGAAGGCGGTGTGTTTCCTGCTATTTTTGGCACAGTACTGTTGGTTATTCTCATGTCGATCGTCGTGATGCCTCTTGGGGTAGTCGCTGCGATATATCTTCATGAATACGCAAAAAACAACGCACTAACACGTTTAATTCGTATCGCCGTGATTAACTTGGCGGGTGTACCGTCGATTGTGTATGGCGTTTTTGGTTTAGGCTTTTTCGTCTATACCATTGGTGGCTCGATTGATACGTTGTTCTATGCAGAGCGATTGCCAGCACCGACATTTGGTACGCCGGGTCTACTTTGGTCAGCACTAACCTTAGCGGTCTTGACGCTTCCAGTCGTTATCGTAACCACGGAAGAGGGCTTAACGCGTATTCCTAGTGCAGTGAGGCACGGTTCATTAGCGCTTGGTGCGACTCAATTTGAGACGCTTTGGCGCATTGTTTTACCGATGGCAAGCCCAGCGATTATCACTGGTTTAATTTTGGCAATCGCGAGAGCCGCGGGGGAAGTTGCACCACTTATGCTGGTGGGTGTTGTTAAATTGGCATCTAGCTTGCCAGTCGATGGTCAGTTTCCGTATTTACACTTAGATAGAAAGTTCATGCATTTAGGCTTTCATATCTATGATGTTGGTTTTCAAACCTCTAATATCGAAGCGGCACGACCTTTAGTGTATGCGACTTCATTTTTATTGGTTACGGTGATTGTTGGGTTGAACTTAACAGCCATCAATATCCGTAATAACTTGCGTGAAAAATACCGAACCTTAGGACAAGATTAGATGTTCTCGATTAATGAAACCTTGGGTTACCAAGCACCACTTGATGTTCACAATCTGAAGGATGAGCAAATTGCTATCTCGATCGAAGGGCTAAATCTTTACTATAAAGAGAGCCAAGCACTTGATGATATCTCGATGCAGATCCCGAAGGGGCAGGTGACGGCGTTTATCGGCCCTTCTGGGTGTGGTAAGTCGACTCTGCTGCGCTGCATTAATCGCATGAACGATCTTGTTGAAGGCTGTAAGGTTTCCGGGAAAGTGAAGCTTCATGGCAAGAACGTCTATCACCCTAAGGTGGATGTTGCGACCTTACGACGCCGTGTGGGTATGGTATTCCAGCGTCCAAACCCTTTTCCTAAATCTATCTATGAGAATGTGGTTTATGGCTTGAGGCTACAAGGCGTTAGCAGCAGCCGAGACCTTGATGATGCGGTTGAACGCTCTCTGCGCGCTGCTGCGTTATGGGATGAAGTGAAAGATCGGTTGCATGAGAATGCTTTTGGTTTATCTGGCGGTCAACAGCAGCGTTTGGTTATCGCTCGTGCGGTTGCGATTGAGCCTGAAGTGCTGTTGTTAGATGAGCCGACATCGGCACTCGATCCGATTTCTACTTTGACGATTGAAGAGTTGATCAACGATCTCAAAACGCAATACACAGTGGTGATTGTTACCCACAACATGCAACAAGCCGCGCGTGTAAGTGACCATACTGCCTTTATTCATATGGGAAAATTGATCGAGTACTCAGATACGGACTCAATTTTTACGTCTCCATTGAAAAACCAGACGGAAGACTACATTACTGGTAGATATGGCTAACCTCTCCAAAGGTGTCATCTAGAGCTAAGTCACTCTACAAAAATGGCTTTCTTCATTTCTTTCAAGGAGCAAGTATGCATTTCGGTCGCCACATTTCAGGGCAATTCAATGTCGAGTTAGAATCGATCCGTACTCATGTATTGACCATGGGCGGGTTAGTGGAGCAGCAACTCTCGTTTGCAATGCAGGCGCTTCATAAAGACGATGTTGAATTGGCCAAAAAAGTGATTCGTGATGACCACAAAGTGAATGCGATGGAAGTGTCGATTGATGAGGCGTGTACTCGAATCATTGCAAAGCGTCAGCCGACAGCGAAGGATCTGCGTTTGATTATGGCGATCATCAAAACCATTACCGATCTGGAACGTATTGGCGATGTTGCTTCTAAAATTGCGCAAGGTGCTATTGAGATCCCTTCAACCAAAGAGCAAAAATTCCATGTTTCGTTAGAGCCTCTTTGCCGTCAGGCAATCACCATGCTTCACCAAGTGTTAGATGCTTTTGCTCGTATGGATGTTGATGCGGCTGCTGAAGTTCACAAACTTGATGATAAGTTGGATGCGGAATACGAAGCCGTTATTCGTCAGTTAATGACCTATATGATGGAAGACCCTAAGAACATCCCTAATATTTTGCAGGTGATGTGGTCAGCTCGTGCGATTGAGCGAGTGGGAGACCGCTGCCAAAATATCTGCGAATACATTATTTACTTTGTGAAGGGTAAAGATGTACGTCACCTCGGTGATCAAAGCCTTGATGACGCACTAAAATAGAGCTTATCTTTAGAAGCTAATAATGGCACCAAGATTGAAATTGACCGTTGTGTCGTAAGGCACAACGGTTTTGTTGTGATCAAAAATATTCATATCAACACCAGCACGTAATCCAAGCATTGGTGTCGCTTGGTAAACGTAGGCACCACCTAGGCTTATACCATGTGTTGTTTTCTCTTCTACTTCGCCTGAGCGCGTTTTTGTACCGTCATAACTTGCCACACCAATTTCAGCCTGAAAGCCGTGGATTTGGTTTCTTCCAAACATGTTTTGCTTCGTAACAGGTTTAAATCAAGAGAGCTGAATAAGTCTTTAGCCATATCTATCCATGAAAATTTTCTGCGCTATTAAATCTAATATACGTCAGTCAGTTAGATTAGTCAGCGAGGTTCTCTGGATTTATGCTGGCGACTATTGCCCTAAGCGGTGAGGGCGGCTCTCACATCAGATATCTTACTCGCATCTGTCACTGGGATCTGATAATCATCAATATTATCACTGCCCATTTGAGCACTTGAGTTGTTTTCCATTAGACTCGGCCTTGTCGATTTACCTGAAAGGTGAAGAGCAGGTACTTGAGTAGCGCTTTGAATCATTTTGGCATTCGCAGCGTTAACGCCAGCCCCCGCCATGATATCAATTCGTCCATCGGCTTGTTTGACCATTGCAGCCAATACATCGATACCTTGCTCAGCATTAGCAGCAAGCCCTGATGTCAGGACTCTTTCGCATCCAAGTGTAATGATTTGTTCTAATGCTGCTTGGAAATCAGAGCTTTGATCGATGGCTCTGTGGAAGGTAATCCCAAGCTTTAACGAGTGCGCTTTGTCAGCCAGTTGTTGCATCTTTGGCATATCAATACTTCCGTTCGGCGCTAACACACCAAGTACGACCCCATCCAATCCTGCATTTGCGCAAGCTTCAATATCTTCAAGCATACAGAGCATATCGTCGTTATCGAAAATGAAGTCGCCTTGTCTTGGGCGTATCATAGCGTAGACCGGAACCGACGAAACTATTGCCGCTTGTTTCATCATTCCGAAGCTTGGAGTTAATCCGCCAAGTGCTAATGAAGAGCAAAGCTCAATTCGATTCGCGCCACCAGATAGTGCGGTATGAAGAGATTCTAAGTTATCGATACAGACTTCAATTTCGGTGTTCATCGTGTTTATCCGTTCAAAAAGATACTGATGAAATAATAGCAATCTAGGTGTGATTCTGAATAGATGGGGATAAGGGAAAATAGAGGTAAAGTTTAGGTTTATCGCTACCTCAATTATCTATTACAAGAGTCAGTCTAGGGGAGCGAGGAGGGGGGAAACAAAAAGCCCGAAGCGTTAACTTCGGGCTTTTAATAGGACTTTACTTCTTAACTGATTGGCGGTGCGCTTTGCGCTATTAGCTTATGCTTTATGTCTCTTTAAAGAGAATCTTCCAACCATTAACCCGCGTTGAGTTCGGGCTTAAGAGGTAATTACTTGCTTAGGTCGTCAGCGTGCTCAGATAGGAATGCTGCAACACCTTTTGGAGATGCGTCCATACCTGATTTACCTTCTTCCCATTGTGCAGGACAAACTTCACCGTTCTTCTCGTGGAAGTTTAGTGCGTCTACCATGCGTAGCATTTCGTCGATGTTACGACCTAGTGGAAGATCGTTAACTACTTGGTGACGAACAAGACCGTCAGCGTCGATTAGGAAAGAACCACGGAAAGCAACGCCTGCTTCTGGGTGCTCAACATCGTATGCTTTACAGATTTCGTGCTTAACGTCAGCAACTAGTGGGTATTTAACTTGACCGATACCGCCGTCAGCGATAGCAGTGTTACGCCATGCGTTGTGAGAGAATTGAGAATCGATAGAAACACCGATTACTTCAACGCCTTTAGCTTGGAAATCTTCTAGACGGTTGTCGAAAGCGATTAGCTCTGAAGGACAAACGAAAGTGAAGTCTAGTGGGTAGAAGAAAACAACCGCTTTCTTACCTTTAGTGAATTCTGCGAAGTTGAAGTTATCAACGATCTCACCGTTACCTAGAACAGCTGCTGCAGTAAAGTCAGGGGCTTGACGACCTACTAGTACCATTTTGGAATCTCCTAAAAAATTAGTTGGCCCAACACATCTTTGTTTGGGCTCCGTTTCTACGCGACAAACTATAGTACAATCGGTACTATAGAAAAAAGCGAATTAAATAGATTAAGTTCATCGAAAAAAGCGATAAGCTTATTCTTTGTCCTTTTCTTAGGTCTTAGGACCTTCGTGTAACTTATCCTACTCATATTACAAAGTAATTTCATGAATAAATGGCCAAGTCTTAAGCAACTTCACTATCTTGTTACTCTTCACGAAACACGCCACTTTAGCGACGCCGCTGATCGCTGTTTCGTCAGCCAATCAACTCTTAGTAAAGGTATTCAAAACCTAGAAGAGCTGATCGGTTGCCCTCTGTATGAGAAAAAAGATAAGAAGAGCCCACTTGTTTTTACTCAAGCGGGAGAGCTGGTGGTGAAGCACGGTCGAGAGTTATTGGCGAAAGGTCAAGATTTGGTTGAACTCGGGAACCTATGTAACGGCGATGCGATGCAAGGTCAGCTGCGAGTAGGGTGCATTCCTACCATTGCGCCATTTCTTTTGTGCGATTTGGTACAAGAAGCCAACCAGCGCTTTCCTCAGCTAAACTTACTGCTACGTGAAGACACGACAACGAACTTACTCGCGGCACTGCGCCATGGTGAGTTAGATGTATTGATTCTGGCTCTGCCTGTTGATATCGACAACATGGAGAGCAAAGTGGTTGGGCAAGATCCTTTTAGAATGGTGATCAGCCGTAATCAAGCTGACGGTATTCGTGTACCAATTAAATACGATGACCTGCCAGACGAGTCTGTATTCTTGTTGGAGAACGAGCACTGTTTAACTGAACACGCAGTATCAGCGTGTAAGTTAACCGACAAAGAGAAGATCAACCCGTTCACAGCAACGAGCCTTCACACATTGGTACAGATGGTCGCGAACGGTTTAGGTACTACCTTTATCCCGCAAATGGCGATCGACCACGGTTTATTGGAAAACCAGAATCTCGTTGTGATCGATCCTCCTGGTCAGCAGGCCTACCGAGATATTGGCCTTGTCTGGCGACCAAGCTCTTCGCGTCGTGAGACATTCCATCAATTAGCGGATGTGGTATCTGAGCTTCTATAATAATCCGCTGCGACAACAATCCCTCTGAGCGGCTGAATTGGCCGCTCTTCTTTATATCAATTCCGAGCGTTACTCTACTTCTGCTTCTTCTGGCTCTACTTCTTCTTGCAGCTCCAGTAAATTGATCGCTATCGTGACAAAATCGCTGTCTGTAATAATGCCTACTAGTTCGTGGTTTTCTACGACAGGTAAACAGCCCACTTTATGTTTCTGCATGTAGATAGCCGATTCTTTTAATCCTGCACGCGGCTCTACCGACATAACACTTTTGTGCATGATGTCGTTGAGGGGAGTAGCAAGAGTAAAAGATTGAGCTTGTGGGATGTTTTGTAGGCTGGATTCTTGAGCGGCGAGAACGTCTCGTTGTGTGACGACACCTAGTAGTTGCCTGTCGGAATCGACGACCGGAATATGGCGGATATCAAGTGCTTCCATCATGTGCTTAGCATCGGCCAGTGAGTGTGAGCGCAATAGGGTATGAGGGTTGCGAGTCATCATATCTTCAACCTTGATCATACGAACCTCCTTCTTTTTTATTTGTTGCTATTACTATAGTTTTTTATCCAAAAAATAACTGAGATCTGACGCATTCTTGGGTGAGTTTTATGCAACTAATTCTTTAGCTTGAGGAGGTGAATCAGTCGCATTATTTTACGCCTCTTTACAATAATCCAGTGCTGTAAACCTTGCTATTGCGGCTCGTGTGCCTATACTAGCCCACTGCGAAATTTTTAGTCGTGTTTGCGATGTGTTTCTGGTAACGATTGACTTACCGTAACGATTATCCAGCAACTACGATTTATGATTCGTCAACGGCACAAATCTCATCAACTAAGACAAGACTAGACACATGCAAGTTTCAGATTTTCACTTTGACCTACCAGATGAACTCATTGCTCGCTACCCTCAAGAGGAGCGTACAGCAAGCCGCCTGCTTAAATTAGATGGCAACAGCGGTAACCTAGCTGATGGTTCGTTTAAAGACGTTTTAGACTTGGTTGAGCCAGGCGATCTTGTTGTTTTCAATAACACTCGAGTGATTCCAGCTCGTGTATTTGGTCGCAAGGCATCAGGAGGTAAGCTTGAAGTGCTGGTTGAACGTATGCTTGATGAGAAAAGCATTCTTGCGCATGTTCGTTGTTCTAAATCACCGAAGCCGGGTACCAAGTTGTTCCTTGGTGAGAACGATGAATATGAAGCTGAAATGGTGGCGCGTCACGATGCGTTATTCGAAATCCATTTCACATCTGATCAAAGCGTTTTAGAGATTCTTAACAGTGTTGGTCACATGCCACTCCCTCCTTACATCGATCGTCCTGATGAAGATGCAGATAAAGAGCGCTACCAGACTGTCTATAATGAAAAGCCCGGTGCGGTTGCAGCTCCAACAGCGGGTCTTCATTTTGATGACAAGCTAATGGCTGACATGAAAGAGAAAGGTGTTGAGTTTGCTTATGTGACGCTTCACGTTGGTGCTGGTACGTTCCAGCCAGTAAAAGTCGATAATATAAATGATCACCACATGCATGCTGAGTACGTTGAAGTCCCGCAAGAAGTGGTTGACGCCGTAGCTGCAGCAAAAGCTCGTGGCGGTCGTATTATTGCCGTTGGTACAACATCAGTACGCTCACTAGAAAGTGCAGCGCAAGATGCGTTGAAGAAAGGCACAGAGTTGGTTCCTTTCTTTGGTGACACTGAAATCTTTATCTTCCCTGGTTACGAATACCAGTTGGTGGATTGCTTGATTACCAATTTCCACTTACCAGAATCAACGCTGATTATGTTGGTGAGTGCATTTGCAGGTTACGACAATGTGATGGGCGCATACGATCACGCAGTGAAGAGCGAATATCGTTTCTTCAGCTACGGTGATGCCATGTTCATCAATAAGAAAACAAGCTAATTTAAGCTAGTTATAAACGATATACATAAGAATTTACGGGTGCTAGCAGTAAGCTAGGAGTCGGGCAGGGTGTCTGTCTAATCTCTCGCAAGGAATACGCGACCGCTCCTCATAGAGCTCACTGGACTGAACTTTTGTTTGGCTTAAGGTTCTGAATTAACAGTCAGATTGTTTCTCTGGCATATTGGAGGCTTCGTGAAATTAAAATACGAACTTAAAAAAACTAATAGCGGCGCACGTCGTGGTCAACTTCAGTTTGAACGCGGTACCGTTGAAACCCCAGCATTCATGCCTGTAGGTACTTACGGTACTGTTAAAGGTATGACACCTGAAGAAGTAAAAGACACAGGTGCTGAAATCCTATTAGGTAACACATTCCACCTATGGCTACGTCCTGGTCAAGAAATCATGAAAATGCACGGTGACCTGCACGATTTCATGAACTGGCACGGTCCTATCCTGACTGATTCAGGCGGCTTTCAAGTATTCAGCCTAGGTGCAATGCGTAAAATCACTGAAGAGGGTGTTCATTTCCGTAACCCTGTAAACGGTGACAAGATCTTCATGGACGCTGAGAAGTCTATGGAAATCCAAAAAGATTTAGGTTCAGACATCGTAATGATCTTCGATGAGTGTACGCCTTACCCTGCGACACACAAAGAAGCAAAAGACTCAATGGAGATGTCTCTTCGTTGGGCTGAGCGTTCACGTAACCACTTCGACAAACTTGAAAACCCGAACTCACTGTTCGGTATCGTTCAAGGTGGCGTGTACGAAGACCTTCGTGATGTATCCGTTAAAGGCCTAACAGAAATTGGTTTTGACGGTTACGCAGTAGGTGGCCTAGCAGTAGGCGAACCAAAAGAAGATATGCACCGCATTCTTGAGCACACATGTCCTCAACTGCCAGAAGATAAGCCACGTTACCTAATGGGCGTAGGCAAACCGGAAGACTTGGTTGAAGGTGTTCGCCGTGGTATCGACATGTTTGACTGTGTAATGCCAACGCGAAATGCACGTAACGGCCACCTGTTTGTGACTGAAGGTGTGATCAAGATCCGTAATGCGAAGCATAAAACCGATACAACACCACTAGATTCAGAGTGTGACTGTTACACTTGTAAGAACTACAGCAAGTCGTACTTACACCATTTGGATCGTTGTAACGAAATCCTAGGTGCTCGACTGAACACGATTCATAACCTGCGTTTCTACCAACGAGTAATGTCAGACATTCGTCAGTCTATCGATGAAGACCGCTTTGAAGAGTTCGTTGCAGAGTTCTACGCAAGAATGGGGCGTGAAGTGCCACCACTAGGTAAAGAATCTTAGTATTTCTTTTTTGCGAGCCCTATCTCTCTTCCGAGTGATGGGGCTTGAAAATAAAGGGATGCGACCCAATTAGACAAACAATTACGAAAATATAAATAGAGGATGTTTTAAATGTTTATTTCTCAAGCTCACGCAGCAGCAGAAGGTGCACCAGCAGGCGGCGGTTTCGAAATGCTTATCATGCTAGGTATGTTCGCTGTGATCTTCTACTTCATGATCTACCGTCCACAAGCTAAGCGTGTTAAAGAGCACAAGAACCTTATGTCTTCTATGGGCAAAGGTGATGAAGTTCTTACAAGCGGCGGCCTAATTGGCAAGATCACTAAGATTGCAGAAGACAGCGACTACGTTGCTATCGAACTGAATGCAAACAACGAAGTAGTTATCAAGAAAGACTTCGTTACAGCAGTGCTACCAAAAGGTACTCTGAAATCTCTATAAACAGCTAGAGGATCCTCGCTGTGCTAAACCGTTACCCGTTATGGAAGTACCTGATGGTGGTGTTTACTATCGCCATCGCTGCGTTGTACGCACTTCCGAATATATACGGTGAAGATCCGGCAGTTCAAGTTACAGGGGCGCGCGGCGCCTCTGTAGATATGTCTACGCTGGATGCTGTCACCAATGCTCTTGAAGCTGAAAACCTTTCTACTAAATCCGTTGCTCTAGAAAACGGTTCCATTCTTGTTCGCTTTAACGATACAGACTCTCAAATTAGTGCTCGTGATGTCATCACTGAAGCATTAGATGAAGACGTAATCGTTGCTTTAAACTTAGCTGCTTCAACTCCTGATTGGCTTGAATCTATTGGTGCTGCACCAATGAAGCTTGGTCTTGACCTACGTGGTGGTGTTCACTTCTTGATGGAAGTGGATATGGACGCTGCGATGCAAAAGCTGGTTGGCCAACAAGAAGAAGCGTTCCGTAGCGAACTTCGTGAAGAAAAAATCCGTTACCGTGCAATTCGCCCATCTGGTAAAGATGCGGTTGAAGTGATTCTACGTAACGCCGAGCAGCTTGCTGAAGCGAAATCGCTACTGCAATCTAAGCACCAAGACATGACGTTTGTAGATTCTGAATCTAATGGTCGTTTTTCTTTGGTTGCTAGCTTCACAGAGGCTCGTCTTCAAGAAATCCGCAACTATGCGGTAGAGCAAAACATTACCATTCTACGTAACCGTGTTAACGAACTTGGTGTTGCTGAACCTTTGGTTCAACGTCAAGGCTCTAGCCGTATCGTAGTGGAATTGCCTGGTGTTCAAGACACGGCTCGCGCTAAAGAAATTCTTGGTGCTACCGCGACGCTTGAGTTCCGTGAAGTGGATAGCAGTGCTGACTTAGCCGCTGCCGCTTCTGGTCGTGCCCCTGCGGGTAGCGAAATCAAGCAAGATCGTGATGGTCGTCCTGTGGTACTTAAGAAGCGCGTTATTCTAGGCGGCTCAAGTATTACTGATGCAAGCTCAAGTGTTGATGAATATGGTCGTCCTCAAGTTAACATCTCGCTAGACAGCGAAGGTGGTAGCAAGATGTCTGCATTCTCTCGTCAGAATATCGGTAAGCTAATGGCAACGGTATTTGCAGAGTACAAAGACAGCGGTCGTAAAACACCGGAAGGTCGAGTTATCTTGAGTAAGCACGAAGAAGTGATTAACCAAGCGACGATTCAATCTGCGCTAGGCCGTAACTTCCGTATTACTGGTATCGATTCAACGGCTGAAGCTCATAACTTGGCACTTCTACTGCGTGCTGGTGCATTGATTGCGCCTATCTCGATTGTAGAAGAACGTACGATTGGTCCATCTATGGGGCAGCAAAACATCGATATGGGTATCATGGCGATGGTTTGGGGTATGGCTGCTGTAATGCTGTTTACGCTGCTTTACTACCGTAGCTTTGGTCTGATTGCGAACGTTGCGCTAATGGCTAACTTGGTGTTGATTATCGGTGTTATGTCGATGATTCCGGGGGCTACCATGACCCTACCAGGTATTGCCGGTATCGTATTAACGGTTGGTATGGCGGTTGATGCGAACGTTCTGATCTTTGAGCGTATACGTGAAGAGCTTCGAGATGGACGCAGTCCACAACAAGCGATTCACCAAGGTTACGCGAACGCATTCAGCACAATCGCCGATGCCAACATCACCACACTACTAACAGCAATCATTCTATTTGCTGTGGGTACGGGTGCTATCAAAGGCTTCGCGGTAACGCTGTCTATCGGTATCTTGACTTCAATGTTTACAGCTATTATCGGAACACGTTGTATCGTGAACCTGATGTATGGCGGCAAACGCGTTAAAAAACTGTCGATCTAAGGCTAGGAATTAATATGTTTCAGATTCTAAAAGCAGACAAAATGATCGACTTTATGCGTTGGTCAAAGGTTGCCTTTGTTTTTTCTATCTTGATGATTGGTACTGCTATCTTCACCCTAACAACGAAATCGTTGAACTGGGGTCTAGATTTTACTGGCGGTACTCTGATTGAAGTTGGTTTTGAACAACCGGCACACCTTCCTGATATTCGTAGTGCACTAGAAGCCGAAGGCTTTGGTGATGCAACGGTACAGAACTTCGGTTCAGCTCGTGATGTGATGGTTCGTTTACGTCCACGTGATGGCGTAGCGGGCGAAACGCTTGGTAACCAAATCCTTTCTGCTATTGAGAATGGTACTGGTGAGCAAGTTGAAATGCGTCGTATCGAGTTCGTTGGTCCTAACGTGGGTGACGAATTAACAGAAGCGGGTGGCCTTGCTATTCTAGTTTCTCTTATCTGTATCTTGATCTACGTATCAGTGCGATTTGAATGGCGTTTGGCTGCGGGTGCAGTATTAGCACTGGCGCACGACGTTATCATCACTCTGGGTGTGTTCTCTCTAATGCAAATTGAGGTCGACCTTACCATCGTAGCAGCCTTGCTAACGGTCGTCGGTTACTCCCTCAACGATACCATTGTTGTATTCGACCGTATCCGTGAGAACTTCCGTAAGATGCGTAAGGGTGAAGCACCTGAAGTACTGAACAGCTCAATCACACAAACATTGAGCCGTACATTGATCACTTCTGGTACCACGTTATTCGTAGTTATCGCACTGTTCGTTCAGGGCGGCGCTATGATTCACGGCTTCGCGACTGCACTTCTACTGGGTATTACGGTTGGTACTTACTCTTCTATCTACGTTGCATCTGCACTGGCTATGAAGTTAGGTATTACGCGTGAACACCTAATGCCACCACAAGTGGACAAAGAAGGTGAAGAGTTTGACGAGATGCCTTAGGCCTTGGCTTAATACGTTTCGCTAAACCAAAAAAACCGCTAGGCAACTAGCGGTTTTTTTACGTCTGTATTCTAGGGAAGCTCAATACAATTTAGCGTTGAAGTATGTTGAACTTCATTTCACTAAGAGACATCCTGATCGTATCTCGTATCTCGTA
>NZ_JBFRTR010000125.1:0-436 GCF_041474215.1 Vibrio sp. 10N.222.52.C12 | reverse complement strand
GAAAGCCGCGATGAACCTTATTTGTTTGGCTCAGTGTGCCCATCGAGAGGGATTGGTGAGGCAATGGTCGTCCCTTGGGTTAACAAAGACATCATGATAAACCATCTAGAGCAGATATCTAAAGTCACAGAAAAAGACCGTCATTCAGTGGTAATAATGGATGGCGCAGGATGGCATACCGATGATATTGCTAACCCATTTGATAATGTCAGTATTATCAAATTGCCGCCATACTCACCAGAGCTTAACCCTATAGAGCAAGTGTGGAGTTGGTTAAGGCAACACTATCTAGCAAACCAAAACTTCATTGATTATAACGATATTGTTTCGAAGGTCTGTAGCGCTTGGAATGGATTTCTTGAGTGCAAAGATCGCGTCACAAAAATGTGTACAAGAGATTGGATTGACCTGATCAGTTAATTTTCCGGATTGGTAT
>NZ_JBFRTR010000124.1:0-41508 GCF_041474215.1 Vibrio sp. 10N.222.52.C12 | reverse complement strand
TTCAATCTTCAATCTTCAAAGCTCAAAGCCAAGACATCAGTAAGTCTCAAACACACCGTTGTTGTAGTCTTGAATTGTCTGTTCAATCTCTTCCATCGAGTTCATGACAAACGGACCATAGTGCACGACAGGTTCATTAATCGGCTGACCAGAAAAAATCAGTACACCTGAATCTTCTAGGCTTTCTAAAGACAACAATTCAGCTTTGGTGAGCAGGGCAAGTTGACTTTGGTTGATGACTTTGTCGCCGATCTTAATACTGCCTCGGTACACATAAGTCATGGCATTGTGATTAACATTAGTCCCTAACGTGACTTTTTGCCCAGAATGAGAGCGCCAATCCGCAACGCTTAATGGCACACCTGTTTTCTGTAATGGACCCTGCGCTCGTAAAGCCTCTGAATCCTTGTCAGTTTGGTTGTGCAGTTCAAACCCTCCGGCAATCACTCTTAACAAACCACTTTGTTCACTTTGATGCTCCGCGATGCTTTCACTTTGGAAATCGTGATACTGAGCTGGCTGCATTTTGTGTGTCGCAGGTTGGTTTATCCAAATCTGAAAACCATGCAGCGCACCTTCTTCCATCATTGGCATTTCGCTGTGAATGACACCACGGCCTGCGGCCATCCATTGAGCGCCACCGCTGCGTAGCTCTCCAACATTCCCCATATGGTCTTTGTGTTGGAAGTGACCTTGGAGCATGTAAGTGAGCGTTTCTATCCCACGGTGAGGATGTGGAGGAAAGCCGCCAACATAGTCTTTGCTTTCATCCGACTTCAGTTCATCAATCATTAAAAATGGAGAGAAACGTGCGTTATTAAAACCTGCGAGTCGTTGGATTTTGACGCCATCACCATCTGAGGTGGCATGTGCTGTAATCAAATGATCTACTGCTCTTACATTCGTCATTTTGAAACCCTCATAAACTTGAATAGCTGTAGTTTATGTAATTTGATTTAAAAAGAAGATGGCACAGCGTTGAGTGACTTATTCGAAAATCTTGAACAGGTAACAATATGAAATTATGTCTATACTCAATAGAGAGTATATCGCCAAGGAGGCCGCTATGGCAGTTCAGCAAAAACATGGCGAAAGGCATGGTCGGATAGGTTTTGATAACGACTTTACAACGGAGCAAAGCCAGCGCTTTACAGAGGTTGCAAACAGCGCAGTTAAACGCCGCGTGAAAAAACGTGAGATAGAAGCGCCGTTTATTCAGTCAGCTAAGCAAGCCGCTTTTAAAACCGTGGTGAGGCGACCTAAAGGGAATAACCCAAACCGAACACGTCAAGTCATATGGATTATTATGATCGGGTTAGTGAGTCTTTGGCTTATGTACCTTGCAGGTTAGCAGCGCCGCTCCGTTATAGGAATGGCTAGCGTTGGCGCGTTTTTAATAGCGTAACATTGTTCCCTTCGATCTTCGCTTCAAAGCAATCTTCAAGTTCAGATGAATCCGGTGCTGAGCTAACAAGGCTCGTTGGTAGTTCTTCTATCAGGGTCGATACTGGGTTGTCGTGATAATAAGCATATCGGTTTTTTCCTGAATGCTTGGCAACATACATCGCTTTATCAGCACATCTCGTCAGCTCATGTAATTCTTGGGCATCTTGCGGATACAAAGCAACCCCAACACTTAACGTCAATTCCTTGATTCTCTCGTTTGTTTGGCAGCCGCTTTCGAACAGCCCGCAGCTCCTATCTAGAATGCCGTCTAGATCTTTACGAGTTGGCACATCGTAGAGCATCAGAACAAACTCGTCTCCAGCAAAGCGCGCGATGGAATAATCGTATTCATGGCTTTTTCTGTCTCTGGTTCGAATGTTGTTGCTCAAGCGATTGGCAAAATGCTGTAAGACACTGTCTCCCACATCGTGCCCGTAGCTGTCGTTAATGCCTTTAAAGTCATCTATATCCAAAAAGACCAATGCCGTAAGTGATCGCTCACTATCCACGGTGGCTAGTTTTTCTGTCGCCCAGCGTTCAAAGCTCCAACGGTTTGCCAAGCCGGTTAACTGATCTCTGTAAGCGAGATCTTCAATGCCTTCTTTATACAGGCGTTGAATATAACTGACGGCTTTTGTGTAGTAATAGGCGGATGTGTGGCACACCAAGCTCATGGTAAATAAGCTAAGGAAAAATCTGTGTGTGCTGTTAAATGGTAAAGAAAAATTGTTGGGCATTGCTGTAATCAAGGTGCTGATGAACAGGCAAAACGAGGTGCTGAAGATTATGCCAATTCTGAAATCATTAATGAAAATGACCGCGGCCAGAATTGGGTAGAGCCAGAGGATGCGATCTGGGATGGCGTGACTGTACAAGAATAGGATGACGCCCTGAACTAGAAGAACACCACTCAGAATCAATTCGGAATACTCAGGATTGATGACTTTTCTTACATATAAAGCGTTAGAAATGGCAATGATGGCGAAGCACAATTCGAATATTGACAGCGTGTAATGCTCGCCTTCGAAGTAAGCCCAAGTATAGAAAATGAATAACGCAGCGGCAGTCAGTGAAAAGGAGTGGACAATTTTTTGCTTGCGGGTGGATCGTATGTCCGCCATTTCTTCTAGGTGCCTGCCGACGAGCCTTTTCATGTGATCTGTGCCAAAGTTTTTGATAATGGTGTTAATAGTAGATTAAATAACAAGCTATGCAGAGGCTTAGATGTCTATTTAGTGTGACTACTATCAAGGTTTCATATGAAAGGCTGTTCAATCAATTCCAAATAGTGATGTATATCACCGATGGTGCTGGTCATCTCTAGAAGATTAGATTTAAGCATCAAACTTGTAACCGTTGTTTGATGTTTATCTACTTGCTTTCCAGAGAGTTACTCCACATAGTTTGTAAACGACCAAAATTAAGAAAGGCTCATTATGTTAATTACCTTTAGTTGTAAAGCTCATGCTAGTGTCACGATGTTTGGTGAAGTCGGCCTCCAGTTCATCAAGATGCTTGGGCATAGCGGCTCCATCCCAGGTGCTATGGATGCTTCAGAGGTTCCTCAAGCTCTGGATAATCTACGTGCTGCTATTGCAGCAGAGCAGAGCAAGTCCGTAGAGCATGAAAATACTGATGACGACAATGAAGAAGAGGTGGTTGAAGCGCCTGTTAATATCGGTAGTCGAGCGTTCCCACTGGTTGAATTATTAAAAGCTGCCATCAAAGATGAATGCGAAGTAATGTGGGAAGACGGTAGCGGCAAGCGACTGTAGTACGATTCACGCGAAACGTAACAAGCCTATTGAATCTATTTTAATCAGAATGAATGCTGAACCAGTATCGGACACACCATGGAGTTTTATGGTGATGAACCGATACTGGTGTTTTTTTAGTGAAGTAATCCACTCGTTTCTGTTTATTTACAAGGTTCGTCAGCCCTGAAATGAGTGACTTTTGTTATCGTAATATCAATCCATAACAGACCGTAAACAAAGTGATGCTGTTCACGCTTTCTTGACTCCCAATTCTGAACTAAGAATTTTTCCTAGTTATTCTAAGACCCTCTCTCATGCGGTCGATTTTTAGACTCCTTATTATTTCACGGTCAACTAACAAACAATGTATGGCCGCAATTATGCCGTGCAGACCTCACAAAAAATAAGAGAGTTCACAATGTTAAAGTTCCTAGATCAGGTTCGAAAACCGACGCTGGATCTTCCGGTCGAAACTAGAAGAAAAATGTGGTTTAAACCATTCCTACAATCTTACCTCGTCGTGTTCATTGGTTATCTAACCATGTATTTGATCCGTAAGAACTTCAATGTCGCGCAAAACGACATGATTTCTACTTATGGATTATCGATGACGGATCTAGGTCTTATCGGTCTGGGTTTCTCTATCACTTACGGTATCGGTAAAACCGTCGTTTCCTATTATGCCGATGGTAAAAACACCAAGCAGTTCCTGCCATTCATGCTTGTCCTTTCTGGTATTGCCATGTTGGGCTTCAGCTTCAGTATGGGCGGCGGCAGCGCTAGCTTATTCTTGATGGTTGCCTTCTATGCGTTGAGTGGTTTCTTCCAAAGTACCGGCGGTCCTTCAAGTTACTCAACGATCACTAAATGGACGCCTCGTAACAAGCGTGGTTCTTATTTAGGCCTTTGGAATATGTCGCACAACGTGGGTGGCGCAGGTGCCGCTGGTGTTGCTCTGTTTGGAGCTAACTACCTATTTGATGGCAACGTGATCGGTATGTTCGTGTTCCCATCAATCATTGCGATTGTGGTTGGCTTTATTGGTATGCGCTTTGGTAATGACTCTCCAGAAGCCTATGGTCTAGGTACGGTTGAAGAGTTGTTTGATGAAGAAGTCAGCGAAGAAGATACGGCTGCTGAAGAAAATCAAATGACAAAGAAAGAGATCTTTGTTGAATACATCCTGAAAAACAAAGTGATCTGGTTGCTCTGCTTCGCGAATATCTTCTTATACATTGTTCGTATCGGTATCGATCAATGGTCTACCGTTTATGCGTATCAAGAGCTAGGTCTATCAAAAGAAACCGCGATTTCAGGCTTCACTCTGTTTGAGGTTGGTGCACTGGTCGGTACGTTAATGTGGGGTTATCTGTCAGACCTTGCGAACGGACGCCGTGCTTTGGTTGCTTGTGTATCGCTTGGCCTGATTATCGTTTCGCTAGAGTTCTACCAGCATGCAACCAGTGAGTTCATGTACCTAGCATCACTGTTTGTGCTTGGTTTCCTAGTATTTGGTCCTCAGTTGCTGATTGGTGTTGCTGCAGTAGGTTTCGTGCCTAAGAAAGCAATCAGCGTTGCGGATGGCGTGAAAGGTACATTTGCTTACTTAATTGGTGACAGCTTTGCCAAACTTGGCCTAGGTATGATTGCAGACGGCACACCTATTTTTGGCTTAACGGGTTGGAAAGGCACGTTCGCAGCGCTTGATACGTCAGCTGCCATTTGTATCGTGTTACTGCTATTCGTTGCGGTTGCGGAAGAGAAGAAGATTCGCCACGCTAAGAAAATACACTTAGCGTCTCAAAACGCGTAGCGAGTCTCACGTGCTTTATTGGTTTAAAGCACGTGAGATCATACCAATCGTTAGTTCGATTCAGTATCATCTCTATTAATAAACTTAATTTTAGATAGCTCCTGTTGGGGCTATTTTTCTTTCTTACTCTTAATTTTGGTTAATATCATGATTAATGTTGCGCTTGTTGATGACCACGTCATTGTTCGATCTGGCTTTGCTCAATTACTCAGTCTTGAAGCTGATATTACGGTCGTGGGGGAATTCAACTCTGCGGCAGAAGCGCGCCTAGGATTGCCAAGTTGTCACCCTGATGTCGTGATCTTAGATATCTCAATGCAAGACGAAAGTGGCCTGAGCTTATTGGAAGAGATTCCATCTGGCATTGCCAGCATCATGTTGAGCGTTCATGACTCGCCGGCGATGGTTGAGAAGTCATTAGAGTTAGGAGCCAAAGGTTATCTCAGCAAGCGCTGTAGCCCTGATGAGTTAATCCAAGCCGTACACACGAGCGCAAATGGTGGCTGTTATCTCACGCCCGATATCGCCATAAAGCTTGCGACGCCCATGAAGAATAAAGCCTCTTTAAATCAGCTCACCCGCAGAGAAAGCGAAGTGTGTCAGTTATTGGCGACAGGGCTCGATGTAAAATCTATTGCCGTAGAGCTAGGAGTTAGCCATAAAACGGTGCATGTACATCGAGCCAATGCGATGGACAAACTCAATGTTAAGAACAACGTCGAGTTAGCTAAATTGTTCACACAAGACCAGTACTAATGCGTTCCTATCTAGCCACCTCCCTGTGTGGGGTTTTTATGGCTGGCTGTGCATGGTTCTGTTTATGGGTTATTGCCTTCTATTTCATTAATGACCCTGAGTTAGCCATTCTGCTTTTCCCGTTTTCACTTCGATTGGGAATGACGCTGCACACTCGCACTCACTATTGGCCCGCTATCTATATTGCAGAGTGGGGGCTTGCGATTGCTTTAGCTCTGCTACTTGATGAACCTCAATGGCTGACGATACTCATCGCCAGTGGGTTGAGTATTCCTGCCACTCTAATTGCCAAGCGTTATTATTCTGGTGACCAAAATCGTCACTTGTTAGTGATGGCGAGCTTAATCATGGTCACAGCATTTATTAATGTTGCCGTGGTGGGCTCTCATGTACCAGCCGTTTACATGGTGTGGTTAGCGAGTATCACGGGTGGACTGATGCTGGTGCCGATGTGTTATCTGGTCTGGAACTATCTATTCCAAAATAAGTGGGCGCCACTGAGCTCTTATTTAATCAACAATGTTGTTGAGTTCAAAATCCGTCATATTGCTTTATATAGCGTGTTGTTGGTCGCCAGTATTTTGATACAAACCAGTTTGCCTGATGAGCTAAGGCGCTTTGCCCCGTTCTGTATGGCGATCCCTATTATCTTGCTCGCCGTTCGTTACGGATGGCAAGGCGCTCTGCTTGCAACAATGCTAAATAGTGTCGCGTTGATTGCAGCCCACAGCGGAACATCCAAACTCGAAATTACCGACTTACTCTTGTCTCTATCTGCTCAAACCATCACAGGTATACTGCTTGGTTTAGCGGTTCAAAAGCAGAAAGATCTCAACTCGAAATTACGCAGTGAGCTCTCCAGAAATCAAAATCTTTCACGTCAGTTAGTTACCGCTGAAGAGTCGGTTCGTCGTGATATTGCGCGTGAACTGCATGATGAAATCGGCCAAAACATCACGGCAATTCGTACTCAGGCAAGCATTATTAAACGTGTCGACGCGGCTGAGATGAGCGTTCGCTGTGCGGGTACCATTGAATCATTATCTTTGAATGTTTATGACACCACCAAACGTCTACTTACAAAATTAAGACCTAAGATGCTGGACGATCTGGACCTAAAAGATTCCGTGGAACAGCTTATTCGAGAGATGGAGTTTTCGGATCACGGCGTTGATATTCAGTTAAATTGGCAAGGTGATTACTCGTGTTTGAGTGACACGCTTAAGGTCACTATCTTCAGGCTGTGCCAAGAATCTCTAAACAATGCCTCTAAATACGCCAACGCGAGCGAAATCAGAATTGAACTGCTTTTAGGTGACCAGGCTTATCTTCAGATATCAGATAATGGCATTGGTTTTACAGCGCAAGATCTTCTCAAAGGAATGGGTGTTCGCGGTATGCAAGAGCGTGTTCAGGCGCTCGGCGGCAAGATGACAATCAACGCTAATGGCTCATCTTCGGGTACCAATATCAGCGTTACATTACCTAAAGTGTGAGAACGAATATGTTTGGATTTCTGCGCTCAACAACGTCAGAGAGTGATGCTCTAACTGATGATGAGGTCAATCAGAGTTATCGCTATTGGCGCCTTCACATCATGATAGGAATGTATGTCGGCTATGCGGGTTTTTACTTCACTCGTAAAACCTTTAATTACGCCGCGCCTGCAATGATCACCGATCTAGGTTTGGACAAAGGCGATATCGGCTTAATTGGCACGCTCTTTTATCTTTCTTATGGCTTATCGAAATTTATCTCAGGCACGATATCGGATCGGTCGAACCCTCGTTACTTCATGGGGCTTGGCCTAATCGCGACTGGTCTGATAAACATCGCGTTTGGCTTTTCGAGTTCGTTAGCGGCTTTTATCTCGCTATGGGTACTGAATGCATGGTTCCAAGGTTGGGGCTGGCCATCGTGTTCCAAGTTATTGACGACTTGGTATTCTCGCTCCGAAAGAGGCTTTCGCTGGGCAATCTGGAATACAGCGCACAACGTTGGTGGAGCGCTTATCCCTATTCTTGTGGGTTATCTAACGCTGCAGTTCAGTTGGCGAGCTGGGTTTATCTGGCCGGGTGTGATTGGTGTTTTTATCGGTCTTATTGTCTGCTGGCGCTTACGTGACAAGCCCACCACCATGGGACTTCCGACGGTAGGGAAGTGGCGCAGTGATCACCTGGAATTAGCGCAAGAGAGCCATGGGCAAGGGTTAAGCTATCGAGAGATCCTGAAAACCTATGTGTTCAGCAATAAGTACATTTGGTTGCTCGCCTTTAGCTATGTGCTGGTTTACATCGTAAGAACGGCGGTCAACGACTGGGGTAACTTATACCTAACCGAAGAACACAATTACAGTTTGATAAACGCCAACGCTGCCTTGTCTCTGTTTGAGATTGGCGGTTTCGTTGGTTCACTTGTTGCTGGGTGGGGATCGGATAGGTTGTTTGGTGGCAACCGCGGTCCAATGAACATCTTGTTTGCGATTGGCATCTTCCTTTCGGTTTCGGCTTTATGGCTTATGCCTTTAACCAACTTTGTGTTTCAAGCGGCTGGGCTATTCTGCATTGGCTTTTTTGTTTTTGGCCCTCAAATGCTTATTGGCATGGCGGCGGCGGAATGTTCACATAAAGACTCTGCCGGGGCGGCGACAGGTTTTGTTGGCTTGTTTGCTTATATGGGAGCAGCACTTTCTGGTTACCCATTAGCGCTCGTTCTAGAAGCTTACGGCTGGAGTGGGTTCTTCATTACCATCTCGACTTGTGCGGCCGTTATTGGCTTGCTGTTACTGCCTTTCTTACAAGCTCAATCACCTCAGAAAAGTGCAGAAGCTCGCTCTAGCTTTTAAGGAACGATAACAAGATAGTCACTAGTGTTTGTATTCAGATGCTTGTATCGCTGCTGTAACCAGTGCGATACAAGCCGCTATCTTATTTTCGGCGCTTTCTATACGTGATATTCAAATGTGACTATTTTCACGCTTTTCATCGGTCTCACCTGTTTCTAAGAATTTTTCCTATTGCGTCTAAGACCTCATCTCATGTGGGTTCTAGCCGAGCTCTGTAGTCTTTCTAATTATTTACGTTATTAGAAATCAGCTCTCTGAATTGTGTTCAAAGGGCTCACTACGGAAAACGCCATGTCACTCAGCCACCTCTCAGAACACTCATTTTTCCCAATGGAAAACACCATCCAAAATTATGCATGGGGGAGCATTTCTTCGATACGTGAACTGTTTGGCTTTCAGAATGAGTCACAAGAGCCGCAAGCGGAAGTTTGGATGGGAGCGCATCCAAAAGGTTGCTCAATGGTTAAGCTTGACCAGCACTTGGTGCCTCTCTCTGAGCTGATTAACAAGAATAAACCGGCCTATCTATCAAGCGATATTGCGCAGGAGTTTGGTGAGCTGCCGTTCTTGTTTAAGATCTTGGCAGCAGAAAAAGCGTTGTCTGTTCAGGTTCACCCAAACAAGCGCCAAGCAGAGGTTGGCTTTGCAAGAGAGGAGCAAGCAGGAATCCCTCTGACTGCAGGACATCGTAATTACAAAGACTCTAACCACAAACCTGAATTGGTTTACGCGATCACTGAATATCAAGCAATGAATGGCTTTCGAGAATTCGATGAAATATTAGGGTTGTTCAGAAAGTTGAATTCGAGCGAGCTGGCTGGTTTAGTTGAAGAGTTTGGCAACCACCTTGATTCTCTAGGTTTAGAGGCGTTTTTCCGTGATTTATTAACTCTGGACGACCAACGTAAACACCGAGCATTAGAGCAACTTCTGGCTTACGCAGCCACTCACCAAGGTCAATCTGAGTTTGCTTTGGTTACTGAGCTTAGCCACCAGTACCCGAATGATATCGGTTTGTTTTGCGTTCTGCTGCTTAACTTGATCACACTACGGCCGGGTGAAGCGATGTATTTGAATGCAAACACTCCGCACGCATACATCAAGGGGACTGGGCTCGAGATTATGGCCAATTCAGACAATGTGCTGCGAGCTGGCTTAACGCCAAAACACATTGATGTCGCTGAGTTGGTTGCCTGCACAGAGTTTACACCAATCCCGTTCGAACGCTTGTTGTTAGCACCTTCAAAGTTAGGTCAATGTGATCGCTATGATATCCCAGTTAGTGACTTTGATTTCAATATTTTTCATCGCCCAAAGCAAGAAGAAGTCATCACAAGCGGTGCTGAAATTTTAATGGCGATAGATGATGATTTAACGTTAATGAGTCAGAAAGGTGAACACCTAACACTCACCAAAGGGCAATCGGTATTTATCCCAGCTTATATTGGTCATTATGTACTGAGCAGTAATGGGCGAGTGGCTAGGGCGTTTAATTAGAGATGGTGTTTGTGGTATAGATTGAGCTCCATCCCCACAAAATCATCATCATCTCCTTCATCAACAACGTGATAGCCAAGCGATTGATAAAAGTTAATAGCACGAGCATTACTTTTAAAACTCGATAGAGTGACTTGACTAAGTTGCTCTGCCATAGCTTTTTTATGTATGAGAGTCATGACTTGCTTGCCAAGCGAACGACCTTGGTACTGGGGGAAAATGATCAGCAAATGAATATGGTATGCGTTGTCATAAGGTTTAAAGCAGGCGAGCCCCACTCTTTTATTTTCGCGATATACCCAATGAAACCAAGATGGATGGTATTCGTTTAAAAGTCGTTGACGTTGAAAGTCGTCATCCCAGCCGAAAACGCTATCTACGTGTATGAAGATACCTTGTTTAACACACGCAAACAGTTCATCGAATTCAGAATTTGAAGCGAGTTGGAGTTGTATGTTCTCTTCTTTCATTGCCACTTTTACCGCTTCCTTATCAAACGCCTTTGAATAAGCAAACAGTAACATAATTGAAGAAGCCGAATTAGCTTAGATTTGCGAAGTGATGAAACCAAAAAGCCATGCGTGATGCATGGCTAAGAATAAAGTCTTGGATTGATTTTTCTATACGATCTTAAGCGCGTGATGGCGCGTGAGCTGTTTGTGTAGCGAGTCTTTGAGCTCCATGCGTTCTACTTTGAGGTTGTGCATGCTGTCGTCATCGATAGGGCTGCCAGAGATTTCTAGCTGACGGATGTCGTAGTCGAGTTGGTGGTATTTCTGCATGTCTGCTTTGAATTTTTCGTCGTCGTGGTTGAGCTGAACAATGTCTAATTTAAGATCTGGGAAATCTAAGATAAAGGCATGGTTTTCATTGAGCATTGGCACTTCCTCTCTAGTCGAATTTTTAGGGCGTGTTGATCTTTCGAGCTTGTTTTTGCGGCGAATTGCTGGGTATTTCTACAAGGCAGAGGCTTTGATGTGTAGCTAGCCTACATGAGAGGCCGATAACGTAGTAGAAATAACCAGCAAACGCTGCCCGAAGGGTTCGGCTAAAAGCGTTTTACTCTTTGTTAAGGGAGATTTGCTTAGAATGACTAGGCTACTTCTCCCTCGCCGCGATTAAAACGCTTTTATCTCGAACAAAATCCAACCGCGGAAGGTCAACACGCCCTGACAGTATAGAAGTAATTTTTCGAAAGAAATGTGGTTCAAAACACAAAGCCGTAAAGCGATCAAAAAAGGGCGTAAACTCGTAGAATTATCCTCGAACTTGCGCCCTTTTGTATGTATATAGCTAACTATTTATAGTTATATGTTTAGAAATATAAGAGTTTAAAGCAGAAAGTTTACTTTGCTTTCTTACCAGAGCGTTGCTGCTCTTTGTGTGCAAGCTTCTCTTTTTTGCGTTGCTCGATAAGGTGAGCAGCTTCGCCGCCTACGTGGGTTTCGCCACGAGCATTCGACAGTTGAACTTGCTTTTCACGTTCACGGAAACGGGCTTTCTGCTCGTCGCTGTGCTTATCAATACACTTAGGGCAGCTTACGCCTTTCTCGAAGTGTTTAGAGGCTTTGTCTTCGTCAGTGATTGGCAGGCGACACGCGTTACACACATCGTAACCGCTCTTTTCTAGCTGGTGGTTTACTGCAACTCGACCATCAAATACGTAGCAGTCGCCTTCCCACATACTCTCTTCTTCAGGTACCTCTTCTAGGTACTTAAGAATGCCGCCTTCAAGGTGATAAACCTCATCAAAGCCTTGCTCTTTCATGTAGGCTGTTGATTTTTCGCAACGAATACCGCCAGTACAGAACATCGCAACTTTCTTGTGCTTCTTAGGATCAAGGTTGTCTTCAACGTATTGAGGGAATTCACGGAAGGTTTCTGTGTTTGGGTTTACAGCATTTTTGAATGTACCGATATCGACTTCGTAGTCGTTGCGAGTATCAACCAGAATTACATCAGGATCAGAAATCAGAGCGTTCCATTCGTTTGGTTTCACGTAAGTGCCGACAACGTGGCGTGGGTCGATACCCTCAATGCCCATGGTTACGATCTCTTTCTTAAGCTTAACCTTGGTGCGGTTGAATGGTTGTTCTTCGTTGAACGACTCTTTGTAAACAACATCAGCCAAACGAGAATCTTGTTTGAACCATTGAAGAAGAGCGTCGATAGATTCGCGCTTACCTGCAACGGTGCCGTTGATACCTTCACTCGCAAGTAGCAAAGTACCGCGGATTTGGTTGGCTTCTAACATGTCAGTGAGTGGCTGGCGAATTTCTTGGTAATCATCAAGTGCTACGAATTTATACAGAGCACATACAACATATTGAGACATGGTTTTTCCTTTCTGCGAGCTGGAACGTAAATCCAGAGCGGTTGCCTTTTATGATACATACTGAGTTTGATTTACTCAGGTTTGCCCATATTGGCTTATTAAAATCCGCCGCAGTATAACCAAGCCAAGGAAGGACAAAAACCAACCAAAAGTAGGGCTATTTAGCATTGTTATTAGTGTGGCTTTTGGACTAAGAAATGCAATGAAACCGTTTTATCTGGTTCGAATTACAACACGTATTCCCAAACCAAAAAGGCCCTGCTGTAAAAATACATCAGGGCCTTGGTATTGAATCTGTCTGACTTAATCAGCGATTACGCTTGGTTAAGTACTTCCGCTAAGCGTTTCACCGCTTCTGTTAATTCTTCTGGGTTGGCGTTAGTGAAGTTTAAGCGCAGTGCGGCTTTTGCTTCATCGGCCTTTGGATAAAATACTGGGCTTGGTACAACCGCCACACCATTCGATAGCAAAGTCTTAGCTAATTCGAAGGTATCGCACTCTGGGATTTCTACCCAAATGAACATCCCGCCATCTACGGCTTTTAACACGCAATCTGCAGGCAGTTGTTTTTTTAGCTCTGAGAACAACACTTCATAACGAGACTTGTACAGTGTGCGAATGTTTTCCATGTGTACGTTGAAGTCTTCATGTTTTAGAAGACCAACAAGCAGTGCTTGCATAGGTACACTTGAGTGTAAATCCGCGCCTTGTTTGACTTTGATCAGTGGCTCAAGGTAGCTGCGTTTACCTGTTACCGCGCCAATGCGTAAGCCTGGCGATGCAATCTTAGAGAATGAACGAAGAACGATAGAGTTGTCAGGGCAGAACGAAGAAACCAATGGCAGTTCCGTACCTGTGAAACGTAGCTCACGGTATGGCGCATCTTCAATGAAGGCTACGTTGTACTTGATACACAGCTCAGCCACTTTTTGACGAGTTTCTGTTGCCCAACATACACCTGTTGGGTTGTGGAAATCAGGCACGGCATAGAACATCTTCGGTGATTGCTGTGCAAAGCACGTTTCCAGTTCGTCTAGGTTCGGGCCAAATTCAGTTTGAGACACGGTCGCAATGTTTGCTTGAACTAGGCCAAACACCTGCATCGCACCTAAGTAGCTTGGCGCTTCCATCACAACCACATCACCCGGGTCAACATACGCACGTGCAATCAAATCCAAACCTTGCTGAGAGCCAGTACAAATCATTGCCGTGTGTGATTCTGGCAATTGGTAGCTTTGTGTTAGGTGGTCAAGCAACGGGCCGTAACCGGCAGTAGAACCGTATTGGAAAACTTCAGGCATGTTCGCTAGGTTTTCTAGCGTTGGCTTCATTAAATCGATAGGGAATGTTTTCTCGTCCGGTAAACCACCGGCCAATGAGATGACATTTGGATCACTTGCGGCTGCGAGGATCTCTCGAATGTATGAAGATTGAATCTGTTGTAATGACTGTGCGATTTCCATGTGTTGTGTCTCGTCGTTTATCGTTTTTATTCTATCGCTTGATATTACACGGCAATTGTAAAAACAAGCGTGTCCGTTTATGCTCTTAAACATGCCCATTTATGCTATTTAAACGATGTCACGTCAACACATATCGCGAATCAATGATGTCCTGTTCCATATTCACCAAGACATCAGTCAGCCTTTGTCTGCCAAAGAGTTATCTGAGATAGCGGCCTATTCAGAACAGCACTTTCATCGCACCTTTAAAAGCGTGGTCGGGGAGTCGTTGCATCAATATATCCGACGCACTCGAATGGAGTATGCAGCCAACCAATTGATGTTTGATACCAGCTCGTCAGTGGTCGAGATCGCCCATAAATGTGGCTTTAGCTCGGTGTCTTCGTTTAGTCGAGCATTTAAAGCGACCTTTAATATGTCTCCGGGCGAGTGGCGTAAACACGATTTACAAGTAGCAGAAAAACCCTATTTGAAAGATCCCGAAGTGGCGGCGGGCTATTTGAATGTGGCGCAGCGAGTATTGCCCGAACCCAAGATCGTTGAAGTGCCTGAACGCATGGCGGCCTATGTTCGACATACGGGTTATAACCGCTCTATTCGCAATGCGTGGTTGATATTGAAAGCGTGGGCGAATTCCGAACAGCGTGATTTTTCGAGCCAATTTGGTTTGCATCACTCAAACCCTGCTTGGGTTGAAATGGATCAGTGTCGTTATGTCGCGTGTATCGCGATTGATGAGCCGATTAAGTATCGTAGCGTAGTTAATCAGATGGTGATTCCGGGCGGCTTACACGCTGTGTTTCGACTAAATGGCCGCTATGGAGAACTGCTACCACAGATCAGTATGGTGTTAGAAAAGTGGCTACCCACATCTGGTTTCAAACAGCGCTCGACTCCCGCGTATGTGCATTATCATCAGAATCATTTTCTCAACACCGATGAAGTGTTCGAACTCGATTTCTACCTTCCCGTGAGCTTTTACTAATCGATGGTTGTGCTGTTTTGTTGAACCAGACTTTGATCTTTTGTTGAGACAAATTAGCACAACCAATAGCAGCTAACGATTTTATGCAGTTGGCCTAAGATAAAGATGCTTTGTTGATAATCTACTCTAAGTAAATGATGACAACGTACGGATTAAACGATAGCATTTCGTTCTAATTGCAAATAGTTCTTAATATCACTCGATAGAATATGACCATTACCCACAAAGATTATCTGAAAATCGCTTTCCCTTTCATCATCTCAACGGTGACACAACCTCTGTTAGGTGCTGTGGATACCGCTGTTATTGGCCAACTTGGTATTGCTGAACTGATTGGCGGCGTGGCGATCGGCACCATCATTATGAACACCATGTATTGGTTGTTTGGCTTTTTCCGTGTCAGTACCACGGGGCAAAGTGCGATGGCACTGGGCAAGGGAAATCGCTCTGATTTGGCGGGTAGTTTGATGCGTCCGTTCGTGCTGTCTGGTTTGGTGGGTTTGATCCTTATTTTGATACAACCACTCATCTGGCAAGGCGCAATGTGGGTGATAGAGCCTGAAGCCAATGTAGCCGAGCACGCGCATATCTACTTCAGTATTTTGATTTATGGCGCGCCTTTCGTGTTGCTTAACTACACCATTATTGGTTGGTTAATGGGACAGGCGAAAGCCAAAGACGTTCTTTATACACAAGTGTTTGGTAATGTGTTGAACATTGTCTTGGATGCGGTGTTTGTACTTTATTTCGATTTGGGTGTCGCAGGTGTGGCTTACGCAAGTTTGATTGCACAAGTTACCACCTTTGCGATTGGTGTGACCTTGGTGATGAAGACCAGCAATATTTCGATCTCTGAGTTCTTGCAAGGCTCGAAGATGACCAAGAAAGACCTATCGACAATCATCTCTTCGAATACCGATCTATTGCTTCGCACCATTTGTATCTTGGTGTTCTTCAACATGATGGCGCGTACTGGCTCTAAACTGGGTACCGATGTTCTAGCGGCTAACGCGATCTTGATGCAGGTGACCTTCATTGTCAGCTATATGTTTGATGGTATTGCCAACGCATCGAGTGTGTTTGCAGGTAAGGCGGTAGGACAGAAGAACCCTTCAATGCTTGATCGTGTTTTAAGGCTTAACTTCCAATGGACGGCAGGTTTCATTGCCGCGCTGACGCTTTTAACTTTGATTTTTAAAGATATGATTGTTTTCTTGTTTACCGATATTCCAGCGCTGGTCACGCTGTACCAAGAGATGGCTCCGTGGTTAATTGTGTTCCCGCTAGTGGCTGGCTTTGGCTTAACGGTTTATGGCATTTTTACCGGAACGGGAACCACACGTCCGGTTAGAGACTCAAGCATCGCGACTTTGTTGGTATTTTTAGCGGTACAGGCATTCACCGTCGATATTTGGGGTAATCATGGTTTGTGGTTGGCGTTTACTCTGTTCTATCTTGGGCGTATTGCGTTCCTGTATCCGTTCATCGCACAAGTTAAGCAGAAGTGTTACCCAGTCAAAGATGCAGTACAGGGTGCCATTAACTAAGCTGTCTAATTGCCATCTTTAATACATTATTAATATTTTATGAAAGCGCTTTACTATTTTTATACGATAAATTTGGTGAGCGCTTTTTTGTATGTAATGACTCACTATAAATGGTCAATAAAATTGTAAGTAAAACGCGATACAGTTCAATGTCCGCTTTTCATCGCCTCAGCTAAATGATAATGTTGTTATGTTATAACATCTGTCTGTGAGTATCTGCGTGAACGCCCCACTTTTGTCTGTTGACCACCTAACGATCAAAACCTCTTCGAGAACCCTTTTCCAAGATATCCACTTCGATGTTTATCGAGGTGAGCTGTTGGCGATCATGGGACCGTCAGGCATTGGTAAGTCGATGCTTTCACGTGCGATTGCGGGTTTCCTGCCAGAAACGGTCGAGGTTGAAGGTCATATTTCTCTGTCTGGTGAAGCGGTATGTGGTTTGCCTATGCTGCAAAGAACCGCAGCACAACGCCCCGCGGTTATCTTCCAAGATGCCCTTCAAGCATTAAATCCTCTGGTTTCAATCGAAGGTCAACTTAGTTTGGCATTGACGGGGACTCGCACTAAGCCCAAATCACAAGACAAAATCAAACTCACCGAATTGCTAGTACAACTTGGTTTCCCTAATCCTGAAACTATCTTGCCGTTATACCCGAGCCAAATTTCGGGCGGGCAACGCCAACGTGTTTGTATTGCGATTGGCTTGCTGAGTAACGCCGATATTATCATCGCCGATGAACCAACCAGTGCGTTAGATCCCGTGACAGAGCAAGAGATACTTAAGCTGATTCGACACAATGTTAAACAGCGTCAAATTGGTGGTTTACTCATCACCCATGACCTGCATAGCGCGTTGGCGTGTGACAAGCTGTTAGTCATCGATGGTGGTGTGGTGGCTTACGGTGCACCGAAACATGCACTTGAGTCGAGCTCTCACGCTTTCTGCTGTTCATTGAGAGACTTAATCGAATGAGCTCGACCTTATCACTAAACTCAGAAGCCTCGCCATTAATGCCAGTGACTGATTCAGAAACACAAACACCGATAGAGATTAAGTTCGACAATGTGAGTGTTCACTACTACTCCGTACCAAGTTGGTTGGGTGGTAAAGCGTTCAAAGCGCTACAGAACATAGACCTTAATGTTGAAGACAAAAGCCTAGCAATTGTTGGGCGTTCTGGTGCCGGTAAATCAACGTTAATTGAACTGCTATTTGGCCTTAAAGCGCCAACCGTTGGTCAAATAAACTTGTTCGGTTATTCGCTCCCAATTCGCGATAGCAAAGCGCAAGCAACGGTGTGTCGCTTGATTCAATTGGTGCCTCAAGAGCCCCACACTAGCCTCAACCCTTACTATACCGTTCGACAGATCTTAGCCGAACCTCTAAGTAACTTAGATGTTTCGGGTAATCATGAAGCCATCATTGAAGAGGCGCTTTCAGACGTTGGATTGCCTGCCAGTTTGCTCTTACTGAAACCTAATCAGCTTTCTACAGGTCAAGCTCAACGTGTGGCTATTGCTCGGGCTCTTGTCGTTAGACCCGCAGTGCTGGTGGCCGATGAACCTACTGCCAGCCTTGACCCAGTGAATCGCCAAAGGTTGTTGGACTTGGTTAATTCATTAAAAAAGAAGCGCGATATGCGCCTTATTTTGGTTACTCACGATTTAGGTGCCGCAAAAGCCCTTTGTGAAGAAATACTGGTACTCGACCATGGTGAAATGGTGGAGCACGGACCGACCGATCAAGTGATGAGTAAACCTGCTCATCCTGCGACTCAGATGCTGATCGAGTCTCAGCCTCTTTCGAAATCTACTTGTTAAACACAACCTTATTTATTAAAAAAATACAGCTACAGAGAAAAAATAATTATGCGTTTTAATTCAATCAAACTGGCTTGCACGCTTGCGTTGGCTCTGCCTTTGACGGGCTGTTTTGACTCTCAACCAGGGTCTAGCGATGCCGCAGTAAAATCTGAAATTCGAGTTGCGATGATGCAACCACCAAGAACGGGTTTATCGCCACTTTCTGATGACGCTTTTAAGTTATCTCGTTGGAGCACAGCAGAAACTCTGGTTAACCTGAGCCCAACCTCAGAAGCAGAACCTATGCTAGCAACGGATTGGAAACATCTTGATCCTCTGACTTGGCAGTTCACGATTCGCCAAGGCGTTAAATTCCATGACGGTTCGACATTAACGGCAAACTCTGTAGTGAACTCTCTACAAAAAGCGCTTGAAGCAGCACCTAAGCCGCGCATCCTAGATGGAGTAGAGCTAGAAGTGAAAGCGATGGACAACTACCGTGTAGAGATTAAAACCAGCTTTGATGACCCTCTTCTACCAAGCCGTTTATCAAGCCCTCAATTAGCGATCCTAGCAGCAAGTGCTTATCAAGAAGATGGTCGTGTTAGTCCAATTGGCGCAGGTACTGGCCCGTTTGAGCTAACTGAAATCAACGGCACAACCAGCGCGAAACTGAAACGTTTTGACGGCTACTGGGGCGAAAAAGCGCAAGTAGAATCTGTAATTGCAGAATACGTTCCTAATGGTTTTGCTCGTGCTGCAGCACTGAGAACCGGCACGGCTGACGTCGTTGAAGCAGTGCCCGTTTCACAAATCGCGACCATTGATCCGAACCTACTTTATGAAGTGGCGATGCCTCGTACCAATACGCTTTACCTAAACAACAAGTCAGGCGTATTCAGCGATATTAACTTGCGTAAGGTTGCGGCGGCTGCGGTGGACCGAGAGCAAATCGTGAATACCGTTTATGAGAACCACGCGGATATTGCACAAGGTCTATTAGGTCCTGCACTTGCTTGGGCTGAACCAATTCGACCTGAAGGTCAGGCAGTTGACAAAACGCTAAAAGCGAACGGCGAAAGCATTGTTATTGGTACCTTTACCGACCGTGCAGAGCTTCCAGAAGTGGCAGCGCTACTGAAGCAACAACTTGAAGCGGCTGGTTTCAAGGTTGAGCTGGATATTCGTGAATATGCTCAGATCGAGAACGATGCGCTATCTGGTAAGTTTGACGCGTTTATCCTTTCTCGTGCAACGGTTCTAGATTCGGGTGACCCAGTGGCTTACATGATGAGCGACTTTGGTTGTAAGGGTTCATTCAACCTTGGCCAGTTCTGTTCTCAAGAGGTAGATAAAGCACTGAATCACGCTGACCTACAACCGCTAGGTGCGCTGCGTCACCAAGCGATCATCGAAGCTGAACAAAAAATCCTTAACGATTTCGCGGCTATCCCGCTGCTTCACGAACGTGTGATTCAAGGTGAAAGTGAGCGTGTAAGCAATGTCGTTCGTGACCCAAGTGAACGTCGCTTGGTTGACCAAACTACACAGGTCAAAAAAGCGACACAAGTTAACCCGGCAACACAGGCTAACTAAATAAATGTTATCTGCTGAGACTCTGCGTCGAACTCTATTTATCTTGACGCCTTGGCTATCAAGAATCGCCTCACTGATTGTGGTGGTGATTCTTGTTGGTTTGATGCCTGACATTGCAGGCATCGATCCAAGCCAATCTATTCTGCGGGCTAGGGCGGGGCAACAACACCTGCTTACTCCTGAAGCTTTAGCGGCGGTACGCGCTGATCTTCAGCTTGACCGTTCAGCCATTGAGCGCCTGCTCGACTGGGTAGGAAGTGCTTTTTCAGGTGATCTAGGTGAATCATGGATTGATGGTTCTTCGGTTGCACTAGGTATTCAAAAAACAGCGTCTACATCTCTGTTTTTGATGTCTAGCGCACTTGTGATGACTTTCGCACTGTGCGGTGCAGGCTTACTTGCCACCTTGCGCAGTTGGAAGAAGGGCAAGCTGGGGCAGAGTTACAGCAGTTTAAGTACGGTATTAATATCCTTGCCAGAGTACGTGGTGGCCTCGGTATTAATATTGGTGTTCTCTATCTGGTTAGGTTGGCTACCACCGTATGGTTGGCAAGGTTGGCAAGACATATGGCTACCGAGCTTAGCGCTTGCACTGCCTGCAAGTGGCTTGTTTAGTCGCCTACTCAGAGACAGTTTACAACGCGTTCTCAATGAACCTTGGGTGATCACTTGGCTCAGTGCCAACGTTCATTCCAATCAAATTATTCGCTTTGCGCTGAAAAGAGCGCTGAGCAGTCTGATCCCGCAAATCGCGATGATCGTGATTGGCTTAACTGGTGGCGCAGTCGCGGTTGAGCTTATCTTCTCGATCCCTGGTATCGGGCGCATGATTCTTGGTGCAGCCAAGGCGCAAGACTTACCAACGCTGCAAGGCGGCTTATTGGTGTTGCTGCTATTTTCAATTGCCGTGAGCAGCATGAGCTTGTTTGTTCAGCAATTGATTCTTGGCCACAGCCTGAAAAGCGGCAAGCTCATCAGTAGCCACTCTTCGTTTCGTTTTACCCAGAACCGCGCAAAGCGTGTTACTGCTTTTGCGATCTTCTCTTTCCTAATTGCTATCGTTGTATGGGCTGCATTCCGAGACCCATACACTAGCCAATTCGCACGCTTGGCATCACCGAGTTGGCAAGCACCTTTGGGCGCAGATGGCATTGGTCGAGACCTACTGGCGAGAATTGGTTCTGGTATGATTGCGACCTTCCAAGCCGGCATATTGGCAACGTTCTTGAGCTTGGTGACGGGCATCATCATGGGTTTCAACACCCGCTTTAGCCAAGGCCTTATCGAGATCACTAAGGGTATCCCATACATCATTGCAGGCTTGCTTGTTGCAGGCTTAACGGGGATGAATCCGAACAGCGCATTAATCGCGATTGTATTGGTGTCGTGGGCGCCGCTAGCTGCACACTGCTCAAGCTTGATCGTAGAAGCCAAGGCTCAACCTTATACACACCTCGCGCCACTATGGGGCACCAGTAAGCTTAGAATCTTCCGTTTCTACTTGCTTCCGTATGTGTTGCCACCGTTGTTAAGACACGCGATGTTGAGGCTGCCAGTAATCACATTGAGCCTGACCTCGCTTAGCTTCATCGGCTTGGGAGCTAAGCCTCCTGCACCGGAATGGGGTTTGATGATTGCTGAGAACTTGCCCTACATTGAACGCGCGCCAATCGCTGTCATGGGACCAATTGTTGGTCTGATCCTGTTAGGTGCTGCAATTAATATGATGTTTGATGATTAACGAAAAAGAACAGGCTGCTTAAGTTTTCGACGTGCTATTCGATTGAGTGTTCGATTTGGCATTTATGTTGTAACCTTGAGCCTGTTTTTTTGAATTGGCTTTCGGATCGGTTGTCGATCGGTTTTTAGCTTAGTTAAGTGTTCAGCGTTAAGGATTCAACATGTATCTCGTTTTGTATTGCCACAATATTGGTATGACCGACTTTTCCTTTTTTGAAACGGAAGACTTTGACAAAGAAGAGGGCTATATCGTGCGAGGTAAATGGCCGAATGAGAAAGCGTTTCGTGATTATTTAACCAAAGAGTTTGGTGACATGAATGAGTTCCAAGTGATCGACTTAATCGCCAAAGGTGCAGAAGCAGAACACTACCCGCCAGAAGAGTTGATGCGCCTAGCTCGTAACAACTAGCTAAATAACTTTTATCAAACGAATAAAGAAATGGCAGCCTGATTCGGCTGCCATTTTCGTTTTAGGTTAAAGCTAATACCTTTTACATCGTGAATGATGCTACTGCGCCACTTCGTCCACCAAGTACAAGATTGATTGATACGGAATGCCACTGTGATGTGACAAACCGATCTCACAGGTTCGACTGTTACTGAACCCACGAGTACAGTTGCTCGGCACTTGCTCCTTGAGTGGGTGTACTGCCGCTTCATTCAGCTCTGGCGTGGTAAAACCTTTATCACCCGCCCAACCACAGCATTGAATATGCTCAGGAACAATCACCTCTTCGGTACAGGCTTTAGCAAGGCTCAACATCGCGCCGTCCAAACCCATTCGACGAGAGCTACAAGTCACATGCAGCATCACGGTTTCTTGCAGCGGCTCAAGTGTCAGGTGCTCAAGCAAGTATTGGTTCACAAACCCTGTCGGCTCTAGCACTTCTAGTGGCTTGGTGAACTGTTCAATACTGCGTTTAGCACATGGGCTGGTATCCATTAATATTGGGTATTCACCCTGACGACTCGCTTGCCACAACACTTCTTCGAGTTGTTGTGCTTTAGATTGGGCTAAATCGGTCATCCCTTTGCTGTCGTAAGGCATGCCACAACATTGGTCGTCTAGCTTCTTCGGAAGAATAACCTCAAATCCGGCTTTGTTAAGCAAAGACATGGTCACTTCAGTTAGAGGACGTTGGTCGCCCGCATCGTTCTGTTGCCCCATGGTTCGACTGGCACACGAAGGCAGATAAACCACCTTCTTATGATTGCTTGAGTTTTCCGCCGTCACTGGTGATGAGACTAGCGAGTGACTGTTGGATTGCGGCATCTCAGGCATCCAAACGGGTGTCGCACCTTTGGTGATAGAGCGCAGGCCGTTGGTTAGCTTGCCGACAGTATTTGCGCCTAATACTTTGCTCGCCACTTGGTTGGTTTTGAGGCCAGCCTTGGTAAGTTTTGTGGTGGTCGAGAAATGATCCGCTGTCCACTTAGCGATTGGTGTAAATTTCTCGTACTTGGCAATACGAAGCTTTTTAATCAAATCACCGGTGTTGATTCCCACTGGACAACGTTCGGCACACAGGCCAGTTGCGGCGCAGGTATCAATGCCTTGGTATTCGAAGGTTTTCTCTAGTTCGCTTGCTTCTATTTCTTCACCTGCAGCACGGCGGCGTTGTAGCTCTCGGTACAGAACAATGCGTTGGCGTGGTGATAGAGTCAGCGTACGAGACGGACAAACAGGTTCACAGAAGCCACATTCAATACAGCGGTCGACAAGGTCGTCAGCAGCAGGCATTGGCTTTAGGTTTGTTATGTGTGAATTTGGATTGTCGTTGATGATAACGCCGGGGTTGAGCAGTCTTTCTGGGTCAAACAGCGCTTTGATCTGTTGCATCAAGGCATAGCCATCTTTGCCCCATTCTAGCTCCACATAAGGTGCCATGTTACGACCAGTACCATGCTCTGCTTTCAGAGAACCTTGGTATTTCACCGCAACCAGTTCGGCAACGTCATCCATGAAACCGCCGTAGCGGTCGATTTCTGTTTGGCTGTCGAAGCCTTGAGTAAATACAAAGTGCAGGTTGCCTTCGAGGGCGTGACCGAAAATGATCGCTTCGCTGTAATCGTATTTGTCGAACAGTTCTTGTAGCTCTCGAATGCCGTTAGCGAGGTTTTCGACAGGGAAAGCTACGTCTTCAATGATAACGGTTGTGCCGACTTCACGCACGGCGCCAACTGCTGGGAACATGCCTTTTCGAATGCCCCATAGGGTTGCGACTGTCTTTGGATCAGAAGTGAAAGGCACTGATTCAACAATAGTGTACTCAGTCAATGCACCCAAAATTGATTTACATTGTAAATCTAAGTCCGGCTGGGAGCTGGCGTGTGATTCAACTAAAATCGCCGCCGCTTCTAAATCTAAGCTCGGCATAAACGCAGGCATGCCCGGTTTATCCGCTACTGAACGCAGTGCTCTGCCATCCATCAATTCCACCGCAGCAACCGGCGTTTTTGATAGCGTAGTAACGGCTTTACTGGCTTGTTCGATGTCGGCAAACACTAACAGAGCCGAAGCTTTGTTCGGATGTTCGATAACCGTGTTGTAGGTAATCTCAGCAATGAAACCTAGTGTGCCTTCTGAGCCAATCATCAGGTGTTTGATGATCTCAATTGGATCGTGGTAATCGACCAAGGCATTCAGAGCGTAGCCAGTGGTGTTTTTGAGGCGGTACTTGTGGCGGATTCTGTCTGCGAGTTCTTGGTTTGAAGCTGTCTGTTGATGTAATTCGACAATGCCTTCAAACAGTGCTTTGTGTGATTGCTTGAATGCCTCAACACTTGCGTTGTCAGCCGTATCAAGCAGGGAGCCATCACTCAATACGATTTTCATGCTCTCAACGGTACGATACGAGTTTTGCGCAGTACCACAACACATGCCACTGGCGTTGTTCGCGGCAATACCACCGATTTTACAGGTATTGATAGAGGCTGGATCTGGGCCGATTTTACGTTGGAAAGGGGCGAGGTATTTGTTCGCATCAGCGCCAATCACACCCGGTTGCAGGATGATCTGATTGCCGTTATCGACAATTTCATGACCACGCCAGTCGTCGGTTAGGGTGATGAGCACCGAGTCTGAAACCGCTTGTCCTGACAGGCTGGTACCCGCGGCGCGAAAGGTAAAATGAATATCGAGTTCACGGCAGCTTTGAATGGTGAATATCACTTCGTCTAAGTTTTTAAGCCTTAGAACCATTTTCGGCACCAAGCGATAGAAACTCGCATCGGTGCCGTAAGCCAATCGCTTTGCCTCTTGAGTGACAATGCGTTCTGTTTCTATTTTTTGAGCCAGTATCGCTTCAAGCTGCTGATAAGTTTGTGCGTCTATTACTCGCTCATGGGATGTGTTTGTCTCCATCTTTGCTTCCTTGTGCTTCTTATTTGGCACTGATTTGTTTTTATTTTATTTTCCAGTGCTTAAACGGTGTCACAACGGCAGTGTAATTGCTGTGACACCGATTGAACTTCAGTCTAAGTAGACCAAAGCATTAGTCTGAACCTAAATCAGAATCGTGGCCGCTTAATCTAGCCCCACCAAAGATTCACGAGTTAAGTCTTTGATTGTCTTCGCGCCTGTTAATGTCATCGCAACGCGCATCTCTTTGTCGTAAAGGTCGAGTAGATTCTCAACGCCGGCTTGTCCTTGCGCTGCTAATGCGTAAACGAAAGAACGGCCAAGCAAGGTGCAGTCTGCGCCCAATGCCATCATGCGCACTACATCTAAGCCAGTACGAATGCCAGAGTCGACCAGAATCTTAGTGTCGCCTTTTACTGCATCTGCAATTGCAGGTAATGCTTTAGCGCTTGATAGAACACCATCAAGCTGACGACCGCCGTGGTTTGAAACCACAATGCCGTCTGCGCCAAATCTCACCGCATCCTTTGCATCTTCTTCATCAAGAATGCCCTTGATGACCATTGGACCGTCCCAGAAATCACGAATCCACTCTAGATCTTTCCATGAAATCGACGGGTCGAAGTTATCACCTAACCAACCGATGTAGTCTTCCAGCTTGGTAGGAGAACCACGATAAGTAGAGATGTTGCCTAGGTCGTGTGGTTTACCCAGTAAGCCGACATCAACTGCCCAGCTAGGATGACGCATAGATTGGAATACGCGGCGTACTGCTGCATTTGGACCACTCATTCCTGAGTGCATGTCACGGTAGCGAGCGCCGGGTACGGGCATATCCACGGTGAAGACCAGTGTTGTGACGCCAGCGGCTTTAGCGCGTTCAAGAACGTTCTTCATGAAGCCACGGTCTTTTAACACGTAAAGTTGGAACCACATTGGGCGTTCAATCTTAGGTGCAACTTCTTCAATCGGACATACCGACACGGTCGACATGGTAAAAGGGATGCCTTTGTTGTCGGCGGCTTTTGCTGCTTGTACTTCACCGCGTCTTGCGTACATACCCGTTAAACCAACAGGCGCCAGTGCGATTGGCATCGCTAGCTTCTCGCCAAATAGTTCGGTTTCCAAATTTAGGTCCGACATGTCGTTGAGTACGCGTTGTTTTAGCGCAATCTCAGCTAGGTCAGCCGTGTTGCGACGTAGGGTATGTTCTCCGTAAGAGCCACCATCAATGTAGTGGAAAAGAAACGGTGGTAATTTCGCTTTTGCTGCGGCGCGGTAATCAGTCGATGCGGATATGATCATAATTTCAGTCCTAAATTCTTGGGATGTTGCTCTTCTTTGAGAGCTTGGTTTGGGCTGCTTTAATTCGGGAAAATGGCGTTAATACCCATGGGTGTTGATGTGCTCTAGTATCCATCCCGGAACTCATCAACTGTCTTATTAGACGGTGTCGCTGTCGGGGAATTGAGTATTAACGCCAAGTGCTTTTGAACGACTTATGGTTTACATAAGTGCGTCGGTCATTTTGAATCCGTAGATAACCACTAGGCCGATGATGCCTGTCATCACCAAGTAGTAGAACGTTGGAATGATTGTCTTACGTAGGGTTGCACCTTCGCGTCCTAGCAAGCCAACAGTTGCTGATGCCGCTACCACGTTGTGAATCGCAATCATGTTACCTGCTGCTGCACCAACGGCTTGTAGAGCAACAACCACCGCACTAGAGATAGTTAGAGTCTGCGCTACTTCGAATTGGAACTGGCTGAACATCATGTTTGAAACTGTGTTCGAACCTGCAATGAAGGCACCTAACGCACCAACCGTTGCACTCAATGCTGGGAATGCGCTACCAACGAGGTCAGCTGCGAAGTTTGCCGTGGTTACGGGCATACTTGCTAAATCTGCGCCGTTCACACCAGAGTTAATGAAGATACGAACCATTGGGATGGTGAACACCAACACAAAGCCTGCGCCAATCAGAGTCTTGCTCGATTCACCGAAGGCTTTAGCCAGTGGCGTTGCGCTGCGAGATTGCATGAGAACAGCAACCAGCGCGACGAAGACCAAGATACCGCCCGGTAGATACAGAGGCTGAATCGCAGTGCTCACACCGGTTTCACCAAGGATGTTGCTGAACGATAGGCTAACGCTCTTCAGTAGGCCTTTGAATTCAGGGCTCACGCGGCTCGCAACCAAGGTCACCGCTAGCAGCACGTATGGTGCCCATGCCATCGCCATGCTCATCTTCTTATGGCCTTGATTGTTGTCGTCAAGGTCGATTTTCAGAGAACCTAGCCATTCTGCTGGCCACTTCTCTTCGCTTTCGAAATCCCATTTTGATTTTGGAACGAGGAAGCCACGTTTTGCTGCAGTAACCACAATTGCTAGGCCGACTAGACCACCAATTAGAGATGGGAACTCAGCGCCTAGGAAAACACCTGTTAGTGCGTAAGGAATAGTGAAAGCAGCACCTGCGAACAGTGCGAACGGCAGGATATCTAAACCTTCAGTCCAGCTTTTGTTCTTACCGAAGAAGCGAGTCAGCATCATCGCCATCAATACAGGAATCATCACACCAACGCAGGCGTGGATGATCGCAACACTTGATGTGATCTGTTGTAGGTAAGCATCCCATGTTGAACCATTGGCAATCAGGCTTTCACCGATGTTGTGCGTATCCAAACCTTTGTTTACGCCAACAATGATAGGTGTACCAACCGCGCCAAACGATACCGGCGTAGATTGAATCATCATGCCCATCAGTACCGCAGCTAATGCTGGGAAGCCGATTGCAACGAGTAAGGGAGCGGCGATTGCAGCGGGTGTGCCGAAGCCAGATGCGCCCTCAATGAATGAACCAAAACACCAAGCAATGATGATCGCTTGTACACGACGGTCTGCTGATATGTCAGTAAATCCGTTGCGGATGGTGGTGATAGCTCCGGTGTGTTTCAAAGTGTTTAATAAGAAGATGGCGCCAAACACAATCCAGAGAACCGACACGGTAATGCCGAAGCCTTGGAATACTGAAGCCAGCACGCGAGTGCTAGACATATCCCATGCGAATAGGGCGATAGCAACGGTTAATGCAAATGCCACGGGCATCGCTTTTTTTGCAGGCCAGTTAAGGCCAACCAGCAGAATCGCTGCAACAACTATTGGCGAAAAGGCCAATAATGCTAGTAGAGTTTCACTCATGGGTACTTCCTCGTACTTGTTTTCAAACGTTCATGTTTGAAGTGAATAACACGTCATTAGTTTTGTAGGTGTAATCTGAATCTCGAGGATTCAATTGTTGTAATTAGAGTCGCTTTATTTGTAACCGATGTGATTGCAAAAGCTGTTTTTGTAATTGTTTTGTTAATTTGGCGTGAATTTACCCCTTTATTTTTTATTGATATAGGGAAATAATGAAAATAATTAATTCCAAAATTGGCATAATCAAATGCGAGCAGACGATTTGATCCTGTTTTCACAGGTAGTAGAGCTGGGTAGTTTTAGTAAGGTGGCAGAACAAAATAACCTTACAAATTCGGTAGTTAGTAAGAGAATTGCGCGTTTGGAAGAAGAGATTGGCGTGCAGCTATTATATCGAACCACGCGTAAATTGACGCTTACCGAGGCGGGTAAGGCAATGTTACACGGAGCCAAAAATGTGAAGCAGGCGGCTCAAGAGGCTATGGACGCAGTTTCAGGCTTTGGTGAAAATGTCAGTGGTCATATCAAAATGTCAGTGCCTACTATCTCCGGAGATTTGATTCTCGCAGACGCTGTGGCCGAGTTTTGTAATATGCACCCAGGTTTAACGGTCGATATGTCTCTGAATAATCGCTTTGTCGACTTGGTTGAGGATGGTCTCGATTTGGTGATTCGAACCGGCTACTTGGAAGATTCAAGCCTCATTGCTCGTCATATATTGGATTCACAATGGGTGGTGTGCGCTTCGCCGTCTTATATTGCTAAGAACGGTAAGCCGATGCTGCCTAAAGATTTAGTGCAGCACAATTGCTTGCAATACGCCTATCAAACAACGGGTGCTAGCGAATGGCAGTTTCTGCATAGTAAAGATGGCTGTACCGACAATGACAAATATATCGTGCGTGTTGCGGGCTCTTTTTCGACTGACAATGCGACCGCGTTAAGAAAAGCGGCGCTGGGTGGGCATGGTGTGGCGTACGTACCACGTTGTCTGGTTTATCACGACATTCGCAATGGTCAGCTGGTGGATATCTTCCCTGATTTAGTCGGCAAGAAGCTCGGTATTTATGCGGTGTACCCCTTTACGCGCCAGCCACCGAACAAGATTAAGTTATTGATTGAACACATCAGAACGCGTTACCTGACGATTTCACATTATTTTTAATAAGGATCACGATGAGCTATTTAAAAGAGTATCCATATCCAGCCACCAACAAACAGATCGTCAGCGATGACTACTTTGGTCAGATAATCGAAGACCCATATCGTTGGCTAGAAGACGACAGAAGCGACGAAACCGCGCAGTGGGTGGCGAGCCAAAATGAGGTCACGTTCGATTACCTTGCTCAAATTCCGTATCGCGCTGAACTGCGAGAGCGATTAGCGAAAGCGCAAGACTACAAAAAGAGCTCGCAGCCGTTTGTTCGAGGTGAGTACACCTATTTCTATAAGAACGATGGCCTGCAGAATCACAGTATTCTCTATCGTCAGAAAGAAGGGCAACAAGAAGAAGTTTTCCTAGATCCGAACACTTTCTCGGAAGATGGCACTACATCACTGGGTTCGGTGTCGTTTTCTAAAGATTACAGCCTAGTGGCGTACAGTATTTCAGAGGGTGGTAGCGACTGGCGTAAGATCTTTGTGATCGATACCGAGACTAAACAGCAGCTTGAAGCCGAAATCACCGACGCTAAGTTTACCGGCATTTCTTGGTTGGGTAATCGTGGCTTTTATTACTCTAGCTACGACAAGCCTGACGGTAGCCAGCTTTCTGCACGTACCGAACAGCACAAACTTTACTTCCATGAGTTGGGTTCTGAGCAAGCTAGCGACAAAGTGGTTTTTGGTGAGAGCAACGCTGAGCAGCACCGCTATGTATCAGGCTATACCACCGAAGACGACCGTTACTTGATCATTCTAGGGCGAGAGTCGACATCGGGTAACAGGCTGTTCTATATCGATTTAAATTCACCAGAACAATCGCTGAACACGCTGATTGATCATGTGGATAGCGATACGTACCTCATCGATAACCAAGATGAAGTCTTCATTTTATATACGAATCTTGATGCGCCTAATGGCAAGGTGGTGAGCTTTGATACTCGCAGTCAACAGTGGCTCGATATCATTCCTGAAAAGCCACAGCCGTTAGATATCAGCACGGGCGGTGGTTACTTGTTTGCTCATTACATGGTCGATGTGGTGTCTAAGATTGAGCAGCTGGATTACCAAGGCAATCTGGTTCGTGAAATCCACTTACCTGGTCTCGGAACGGCCAGCGGCTTAGGTGGAAAAAACGAGCAAACCCAGCTTCATTACACCTTTACCAACTATGTAACGCCGCCAACGATTTTCTCTTTTGATGTTGAATCTGGAAGCTCTGAAATCTACCAACGCTCTGAGTCTCCGTTTGAGTCGGATCAATTTGAGTCTAAACAAGTCTTCTATACCTCGAAGGATGGCACCAAGGTTCCGATGCTTATCTCTTATAAGAAGGGATTAGTGTTAGATGGTAATAATCCAACCATGTTGTACGCCTATGGTGGCTTTAACGTTAGCCTAACCCCTTCCTTCTCGGGAACGGTGGGTAGTTGGCTGGAACTGGGTGGTGTGTATGCGGTGCCGAACCTGAGAGGCGGCGGTGAGTACGGTAAGGCGTGGCATAAAGCGGGTACTCAGCAGCAAAAGCAGAATGTCTTTGACGACTTCATTGCTGCTGCCGAGTTCTTAATTGAAGAAAACTACACCAGTAGCGATAAGTTGGCGATTCGCGGCGGTTCTAACGGAGGCTTGCTGGTAGGAGCTTGTATGACACAAAAGCCTGAGCTGTTCCAAGTGGCTCTGCCTGCTGTTGGGGTGTTGGACATGTTGCGTTACCACACATTCACGTCTGGCGAAGGGTGGGCGTACGACTATGGCACATCCGCGCAGAACAGAGAGATGTTCGAATATCTGCTTGGCTATTCTCCGGTTCATAATGTGGTGCGTGGCACGGATTATCCAGCAACATTGGTGACGACCGCTGATCACGATGACCGCGTAGTGCCTGCTCACTCTTATAAGTTCATCTCAGAGCTGCAAGATAAGCATGAAGGTAGTGCGCCCGTGATGATTCGTATTGATGTTAATGCGGGCCATGGCGCCGGAATGCCGCTCAGCAAAGCGATCGATCTCACCGCCGATATCTACGCATTTACTCTGTTCAATATGGGGGTTGCGTCTCTAGATTCACTTTAACGAATGCTTGATTCTAGATAACTGGGTATTTTACTCAGACCAAGAAGCCTCAAAATCTACCTTAGATTTTGAGGCTTTTCATATATATGAAAACCAATCAAATTCACACCTCGTTCTCTTTGCTTTTCGGCACCCTTTTACGTGATAGCCGCCACCATTACTGATGAAATGAAAGCGATTTCAAGCTGATATTTTACGCATTTTTCACTATAACCTGTTGATCTAAAATCAGTAGTTTTCGTCATGAGTTTTCTAAAAGTTTCATGACATTTAAGCTGATTTATCAGTGTGAACAGCGACCAACTTTTCAACTCTTTCATTGCTTAATATTTCCCTGTTCGATGAAAACTCAAAAAAATAATAGGGAATTACAATGCAAAAATTTAAGCTTTTGCCAATAACGGTCGCAGTGGCGGCTTCGCTTGCTTCACTCTCTTCTTTTGCTGCAGAAACTGATATCGAAGCATTAGAAAAACGAATTCAAGAGTTAGAATCTAGGGTTCACTTCTCCGCCTTGTTTACTGCTAACGACCAAACCGCTTACGGGGCGATTAAGGCGCTACACGATCACGGTTATAAAGTGCCAGAAGATGTGTCATTGATTGGGTTTGATGACTTACCAACGTCGAAGTATTTCACACCCGCGTTAACAACATTAAGGCAGCCAATTGAAGAGATTGGTGAAGTGTGTGCTCAGTCGATCTTGAACTTGTTATCTGGCGAGCGACATGAAGCAAGGTTGCCTCAGATTGATTTAATTGTGAGAGAGTCGACCAAATCTTTGTATCGTTAATTTCAAGACAAGCATCAAGGTGGTGCGCCTGTGATGATTCGTACTGATGTCAATGCGAACCATGGTGCAGGAATACCGCTGAGTAAAGCTATCGATCTCACCGCTTATATTTGCGCGTTCATATTGTTCAATACGGGGCAGGTAAGCTAAAACACTTTTGCCCCAAAGTTTGTTACAACAATGGAAAAAGGACTGACGAGTCAGCCATCTTTAATGGTTCGTTTTGGGGCTGTTTTCCGAGGAGAGCTTTGTATGAATCACACACCTCAGGGTTTTAGAAACTTAACCAAGACTTATTCGCATGGAATGGGGTCACTGAATTTCGACTTATTAAATTTCCATTTAAGATTTTCGGTTCATATGGAACAGCTTCATCACGTAGCTTTAACGCTAACTTAACAGCATTCTGTGCCATGAGTTCAATCGGTAAGTCTATGGTCGTTAATTCTGGGGTTGAAAACTCACCAAAAGGATCATTATCTATACCAATAACAGATACTTGACTTGGAACGTGAACCCCTTCTTCTGACAAAGCTTTAATCGCTCCTAAAGCCATATTATCGTTAAATGCGAGAATCGCCGTAAACTTCACATTTAACTTCAAGAGGTTGGTACACAGATCATATCCACTTCTTATATGGTAATCACCGGATAACACTAAAGATGGATTATAAGGCAATCTAGATGATTCTAAAGCTCGCTTATAACCTTCGATACGAGCTTTTCCTGTTGGGTTGTCTATTGGACCAGTTATGCATGCGATGCTCTTATGACCGCATGAAATCAAATGTTCCATTGCGGTCACGATAAGACTAGATTGATCAATGGATACTGAATGGTAATTCCCTGCCATAGAGGCACGGTTTAACACAACAAAAGGCACGGACAGTTGTGATTCTAACGTTTGTATATGCTCATCAGATAGGGTTCGGCTATAAAGCAAAATGGCATCAAATTGCCCTTCTAGTTGTCTAATTACTTCATATTCATGTTGAGGGTCATTCTTACCATCGATTACTGTTAGTGTTTTGCCTTCTGATTGAAGTTGAATTGAGATTTGCTGTAATAGTACACCCCACCTAGTACTGTCATAGTTAGACAGTACCAATGCCACTGTATCAGTTTTATTTGTCGCTAAAGCTTGAGCGGTCCGGTTTGGACGGTAACCCAACTGTTCCATCGCGGCGAAGACACTATCTTTTGTCGATTGTTTAACCTGACCTGTGCCGTTGATCACACGCGAGACTGTTGCTTTGGAGACTCCAGCAAGTTTGCTGACATCAACAATGGTACTCATTCTATTCCTTTCATCACTTACCCACGTTACGTTTGGATATTATTATAAGTTATTGTTTATATGGACCAATTATCAAAAAATAAAGTTATCTTACTGTCTACTAGAACATAGTAACCCCTAAATTCGAACCCGATTTCTTACCTAATGTGATGCCCGTCATCAATTGTAGCATTGAGTAACGATATTTTATGACATTTCTCACACAAGTGAAACCGGTTTCTGTAACCGGTTTCTGTAACCGGTTACATTTTTCTCGTACTCTACAACGCTTACTAGATTAAGTGATAAATTAATAAGAAAAGGAACTAAATCATGATCAACATTTTATTGTGCTGTGCTGCTGGTATGTCTACTAGCATGGTCGTAAACAAAATGAAGCAATCTGCGGCAGCGAAAGGGATTGAAGCGCATATTGAAGCTGTGGGATTAGATGAATTCGAGTCGAACCTTCCAAACTTCGATTGCGTTTTACTAGGTCCACAAATTAAATACAAACTCAATGATTTCAAAGAGATTGCTGATGCTGCTAACAAACCAATTTCTGTAATGAATCAAATGGATTACGGCATGATGAAAGGCGAAAAAATCCTTAACGATGCAATCACAATGCTAAATCAATAAGAGGGATATCACGATGAAAGCATTATTCGATTTTCTAGAAAACACCTTAACACCGATAGCAGGCCGACTGGCAACTCAAAAGCACGTGTGTGCAATTCGTGACGGCTTCATTGGCGCAATGCCCTTCATGATCGTGGGTTCTTTCTTGCTTGTGTTTGCTTTTCCTCCTTTTTCGGAAGATACCGCGTTTGCCTTAGGTCAATGGTGGATTTCAATGTCATCCACCTATTTTGATGAAATCATGACCCCTTTTAATATGAGTATGGGGATTATGTCATGTTATATCTCTGCTTGTATCGCGTATAACCTAGCAAATAGCTACAAGTTAGATGCCCTACCAACGGCAATGCTTTCATTGATGTCATTTCTTTTGATAGCAGCACCGATGAAAGATGGTGCTCTGTCTGCAACGTACCTTGGTGGCACTGGTATCTTTACTGCAATCATTGTTGCGATCTTTGTTACTGAACTGACTCGTTTCTTAAAAGTTCATAATATTGGCATTAAAATGCCGGAGCAGGTGCCTGATAAAATTCGTCAGTCATTTAACCTGCTGATCCCAACAATGATCGTGATAGTTACGATTTATCCACTAAACCTTCTAATTCAAAACAATTTCGATATGCTAATTCCAGGTGCAATTATGGCTCTATTCCAGCCATTGGTATCAGCATCTGACACATTGCCGGCGATTTTACTTGCTGTACTTGTTGCACATACTCTATGGTTTGCTGGTATTCATGGTTCAGCAATCGTTTCTGGCATCATGGCACCCTTCTGGCTTTACAACCTAGGTGTAAACCAAGAAGCTCTTGCTGCAGGAATGGAACTGCCTCAAGTGTTTATTGAACCATTCTGGTCGTTCTTTATTGTATTAGGCGGCTCTGGTGCAACATTCTCATTAGTTCTACTTTACCTGAGAAGTAAATCTGCTCACCTTAAAACAATCGGTCGTCTTGGTGTAGTTCCTGCAATGTTCAACATCAATGAACCTGTAATCTTTGGTTCACCAATCGTTATGAACCCTATTATGTTCATTCCATTTGTCGGCGCTCCAATGATCAACGCTATCATCGCTTACTTCGCGACGAGTATGGACTGGATTGGCAAAATGGTTTCACTGGTTCCTTGGACGGCACCAGCACCAATAGGTGCAGCTTGGGGAGCTGGATGGCAGCTAAACAATGCTGTATTGGTGTTCATTCTAATTGGTGTAAATCTGGTTGTTTACTACCCATTCTTCAAAATTTACGAAAAACAGTTGCTTGCAGAAGAGCAGCCTCAAGACACAAATTCTACTCAAGATAACAAATCTAGTGAACAAAGCTTCGCGTAACATTCATCCAACTCAATAGAGTGGGTACTACCACTCTATTCATCAAAAATATTGAGGATATCCACATGGAACTAGAATCAACCGTAATGGAATTGATCATCAATGCTGGCGAGTCAAAAAGCCTAGCAATGCAAGCGCTACAGAATGCAAAGAAAGGTGAATGGGCAGAAGTTGACTCATTACTAACACAATCTACTGAGGCATCAAAGCGTGCTCACAAGGTTCAAACTGAGCTCATTGGAATGGATGAAGGTGAAGGAAAAGTGCCAGTGAACCTAATCATGGTTCACGCTCAAGACCACATTATGACTGCAATGCTTGCTCGTGAGTTGATTGAAGAGCTAATCAACCTACACCGTAAAATTCAATAAAATAACAACAGATTAAAATAAAGAGATAAACATGAAACCTAAGAATCTAACTCCTTTCCCTACCGATTTCTTTTGGGGCGCGTCAACCTCAGCTTACCAAGTTGAAGGCGCTTGGAACGAAGACGGTAAAGGACCATCAGTTATCGATATGGCTCCAATTGTCGAGGGTACAACAGATTTTAAAGTTACCAGTGACCACTACCACCACTACAAAGAAGACGTAGCACTATTTGCAGAGCTAGGCTTGAAAGCATACCGCTTCTCTGTGGCTTGGACGCGTATCTTCCCTAATGGTGACGGTGAAATTAACCAGAAAGGCGTGGAGTTTTACAGCAACTTAATCGACGAACTGATCAAGCACAATATTGAGCCTATCCTAACGATTTATCACTTTGATTTACCATACGCTTTACAACAAAAAGGCGGGTGGTCAAATCGTGACACTGTTGATGCGTTTGCACTGTACTCTAAAACACTATTCGAGCTGTACGGTGACCGTGTTAAGTACTGGCTAACAATTAATGAACAAAATATGATGATCTTGCACGGTGATGCCATTGGTACCAAGAGTGTTAGCGGTGAGAACCCGGTGAAAGATCTATACCAACAAAACCACCACATGTTGCTAGCACAAGCCAAAGCAATGGTACTTTGTCACGATATGCTTCCTCAAGCTAAAATTGGTCCTGCGCCAAATATTTCAACGATTTACCCTGCATCTTCAAAACCAGAAGATGTTCTTGCAGCGAACACGTTCTCGGCAATTCGTAACTGGCTATACCTAGATATGGCAGTTTATGGTCGCTACAACCCAACAGCGATGCGATTCTTAAAAGAACGTGATGCAACACCAGAGATTGCAGACGGCGATATGGACATTATGGCTCAAGCTAAGCCTGACTTTATCGCCTTTAACTACTACAACTCGCAAACCGTTGCTGAAAGTACTGGTGATGAGAGCGACATCAACTCAACTGGCGACCAACAAATCACGATTGGTGAAGTCGGTGCTTACCGTGGTACTGAGAACCCGAACCTAGTGAAAAACGAGTTTGGTTGGGAGATTGACCCTGTTGGTTTCCGTACCACAATGCGTGAAATTTACGAGCGTTATGCTCTACCTCTTATTGTGACTGAGAACGGTCTAGGTGCTTTTGATACCGTCGAAGCTGACGGTTCAATTGATGATAGCTACCGCATCGAATATCTACAGCAACATATTGACCAAGTTCAGCTTGCTATCACTGATGGTGTTGAGGTCTTCGGTTACAGTCCTTGGTCTGCAATTGACCTAGTCAGTACTCACCAAGGTTGTGCTAAACGTTATGGTTTTATTCATGTTGACCGTGAAGAGTTTGACCTAAAAGAGATGAAACGTTCTAAAAAGGCAAGCTTCCATTGGTACAACGCTCTTATCTCTAAACACACTGCATAACCAGTCTGAATGCTTGGAGCCTACGCTCCAAGCATTCAATTAAACTAGGAAAAGACTATGAAATTCTCCAACAGTTTTCTGTTTGGCGCAGCCACTGCCGCTTATCAAATAGAAGGCGCAATCGATAAAGACGGTAAGGGCCCGAGTAACTGGGATGAATTCGTTAAAATCTCAGGCAAAACCTTTGAAAATACAACGGGTGAATTAGCTGTAGATCACTACCACCGTTATAAAGAAGACATTAGACTCATGGCAGAAATGGGGCTAGAGTCATACCGTTTTTCTATCGCTTGGCCTCGAATTATTCCTAACGGTACTGGTGAGGTGAATCAAAAAGGCATCGATTTCTACAACAACATTATTGATGAATGCTTACATTACGGCATTGTACCATTTGTGACTTTATACCATTGGGATTTACCATTGGAGCTAGAGAAACAAGGCGGCTGGACGAATAAAGCAACCATTGATGCGTTTGTTAACTATGCCAAAGTTTGTTTTGAAGCATTTGGGGACCGTGTTAAACACTTCATAACCTTCAATGAAACCGTTGTTTTCTGTGGTCATGGTTACCTTGCTGGCGCCCATCCACCAGGTATTAAGGATGAGCCTAAGCTCTACTTTCAAGCCACTCATAATGTATTTTCAGCACATGCGAAAGCAGTACTCGCATACAAAGAGCTAAATCAATATGGTGATATCGGCTTAAGCCACGTATTCTCTCCTGCTTTTTCAGTGGACGATAGCATCGACAACAAATGGGCAGAGCGTCACGCAAATCAATTCGGCATCAACTGGTACTATGACCCTATCTTGAAAGGTCACTACCCTGACTATGTTTTGAAGATTCTTGAAGAGCGTGGCTGGATGCCTGAAATACTTGAGGAAGAAAGACTCGCATTAACCCAAGCTGCTCCACTCAACGATTTTATTGGTTTGAACTACTATCAACCCGTACGAGTAGAAAGAATTCTAGGCCAAGCAGAACACGTTGAGCATTCACGAGAAAATGCCACAGGTGCTCCTGGCAACCCAAGCTTTGATGGTGAATACCGCAGCGTATCAATGAAAGATAAGCGTTACACCAAGTGGGGTTGAGAGATTTCACCGGAAGGCTTTGTTGATGGTTTGAGACTACTCAAAGACTATTATGGTGATGTCACTATGTACATCACTGAAAATGGCCTCGGTGATGAAGACCCAATCATTGAGGGAGAGATATGCGACATTCCTCGAATTAACTTCATTAATGACCATTTAGTGGCTGTAAAAAAAGCCATTGATGAAGGTGTGAACATTCAAGGTTATTATGCATGGTCTGCAATTGACTTACTCAGTTGGCTGAATGGCTATAAAAAGCAATATGGCTTCATTTATGTAGACCATCAAAACAACCTAGACAGAAAGAAAAAAGCTTCTTTCCATTGGTATAAGGACATTATAGCGAGTCGAGGGGAAAGCCTTAAATACCCCGCTTAAAATCAAGCGAGCTATTGCAAAAAATGTCAATAGCTCGTTTTTGACCAAAAAGTAAAATCATTAATATTATGACTTCGAGCGCTTTCATAAAAGCAAAGAATAAAAAAAGACTGAACGTGAGAAAGTGTTGGCCGGTGAACTCTATAACCCGGTAGATGATGAGTTAAGTAAAAAGACGTCGTAGGTGCAGAAAAATAGAACGTCAACTTAACAACACAATGATAGGTGCTCCAGAGTAGAGGAATTCAATTGATGAACTTAGTCATCTTTGTGGCTTTTTAGCTAACTTATTGATTGCTAGGTTAACAATGTTACTAAAACACTTTTGTCCAAAAACGAGTTGAACTAAGCCGCTCTTCGACTATGACGACTACCAGCGAACTCTGTTTAAAGTCCGTTAATTTTAGCAAACCTTCATAATCACTGGTTCGAATCACTGGCGCGAATCACTGAGTTGATTTTTCATATACGCCAGAAACGAAAAATGTCGCATCCATGCGACATTTCTCTTTTGGCGGCCAAACCAGTTTTGCTATATCCATTCTAGATTTCAATCCATTAGGAGATTATTCAGAATGTAATTATAAGACGCTGTTAATGTTGATTAGTTCCCTTTATGCGGCATTTTTTTTCGATTTATCTTCTAAGTCGAATGACGCAGCGATTAATTTCTTGGTGTAGTTGTTTTTCGGCGCATTGAAAATCTCTTCTGCAGACCCTTCTTCCATCACTTCACCCTTCTGCATCACCAGTACACGATCCGACAGTGCTTTCACTACCGAGAGGTCGTGGCTGATGAACAGAAAGCCAATATTGTGCTTGGCTTGAATGTCTTTCAGCAGGTCAATCACGGTCAGTTGTACTGAGCGATCGAGTGCTGAAGTCGGTTCATCCAGCAAAATGAAAGAGGGCTCTAGAATCAGTGCGCGAGCAATCGCGATACGTTGTCTTTGCCCGCCAGAGAACTCATGCGGATAACGGTTTATTGAATTCGGCTCTAAGCGAACTTCAATCAATGCTTTGCGCGCTCTTTCTAAACGTTCTTGCTTGGATAGATGAGGTTGATGCACCGTCAAGCCTTCGGTGATGATTTCCCCAACTGTCATGCGTGGTGATAAAGAACCATAAGGATCTTGGAACACCATTTGGACATCTTTCTTGAGCTTGTGACGCTCTTTATCATTTAATAAGCTAACGTCTTGGTCTTTGTAAACAATACGTCCGGTACTCGGCAGCAAGCCGATTAATGCACGTCCAAGGGTTGATTTACCTGAACCAGATTCACCAACAATGCCTAGCGTTTCGCCTTGCTTAAGATTCAACGAAATGCCTTTTACGGCTTCGAAGTACTGGCTTTTACTCTTGATAAAGCGTGATTTCACCAAGAACTGAACTCGGATGTCGTCAGCAGACAATAACTCTGGGGCTGTCGCCTCAACAGGAACCTTAGCGCCTTTCGGAATCGAGTTAATGAGCATTCTTGTGTAATCATGTTTAGGACTATCGAACAAAGATTGAGTCATCCCTTCTTCTACGAGCTCACCTTTACACATCACTAGCACGCGGTCTGCAAAGTGTTTCACCACACCTAAGTCATGGGTGATGAACAAAATTGCCATTCCCATCTTGCCTTGGATCTCTTTGATAAGAGCAAGCACTTCAGCTTGAACCGTTACATCTAATGCAGTTGTAGGCTCGTCAGCAATCAGGATATCCGGTTCATTAATCAGCGCCATTGCGATCATGATGCGTTGCAGCTGACCACCCGAAAATTCGTGAGGGTACTTGGTGTACGACTTTTCTGGCATTGGCAAGTGCACAAGATTAAACAGCTCAATCACTCGCTGTTTGGCTTGAGACTTTGACACTTTACGATGCCACATAATAGCTTCTGCCACTTGAATGCCGACGCGCAGGTATGGGTTCAAAGATGTCATCGGCTCTTGAAAGATCATGCCGATTCTGTCGCCACGAATCGACTGCATTTCACGCTCTGATTTTTCGAGAACAGACTCGCCTTCAAACTCAATTTGAGACTGCGGATCAATAATGGCGTTGTCTGGAAGTAGACGCATCAGTGCGTTGGAAGAGACAGATTTACCAGAACCTGATTCACCAACAATGGCCAAGGTTTCGCTGGATTTAAGGGTAAAGTTAACCTTTTTCACCGCATCAACGATTCCATCGTTGGTTTTGAAGCTAACGGAGAGGTTATTGACTTTAAGAAGAGCCCGGTCCGACATGATATATCCTTATCAATTTAAGACATTAGGTGAAGATTGAACTTCTGACGTTGTTTTAAGTTGCCCAAAATGGTGATGAGCACGTTGAATTTGTTCTAGTTCGAGCATCCAATGCGAACTGCGCTGAGCGCTGCAAAAAGCGATCAGGTGATTGAGCAAACCTTCGCTCTGCTTTTCCAATACTCCAAAGGTACGTTGAATCAGCTCAGTGTTCTCCAGAGAGATAAATTGCATCAGAGCGTAAGATTGATTCAAGGTATCGAAGGCTTGTTGGTGCTGACCTAATCGGTTGAGTATCTCTGATTGAGCGACGCTCGCGTCTCTTAACCCGGCAAGCAAGCAGGCAAATTGGCAAGGCTTGATATCGCTTTGGTATGCTGCATCTTGGATGTGATGAGGAAGTGAGGTTAGAACATCACCATAAAGGCGTTGTGCTTCTGGCCAGTGACCTTGTTCCATTAACTGTTCAGCTTTTAGGTAGTGCATCCAGCATCGTTCAATTTCCATATCCACATCCTCAATTTATAATATTAGAAAATGTTAATGA